>JABMNQ010000026.1 GCA_013204495.1 Candidatus Pelagibacter sp. | reverse complement strand
GTCTGGATCAATTGAGCAAGATGCTGATGTTGTAATGTTTGTTTACAGAGAAGCATATTACTTGGAGAGAAAAGAACCAAGGCCTGCAACTGTGGAGCATGCAGAATGGCAAGCTAAAATGAATGAGGTATCTAATTTAGCAGAACTTATTATTGGAAAACAAAGACACGGCCCAACAGGTAATATCATGTTAGAATTTGAAGCAATGTTTACTAAATTTAAAGATACTCAAATTAACTAATATCAAATAGATTAGTATTAAATGCTATCTCATTTATTCCAAAATACTGTTTTGAAGAATCCTAAGTCAATTTTTGTATTACTTTTAATTACCCTATTAAGCTTTGGTTATTTCTCAAAAGATTTTAGGCTAGACGCCTCCTCTGAAACCCTTTTAATTGAAGGGGATCCTGATCTTGAATATTTAAAAGAAATTACTGAAAGGTATGGTTCTAAAGAATTTTTAGTTTTAACCTATTCTCCTAATGAAGGAATGGTAACTGAATCTTCTATCAATAATCTTTTAAGTTTAAAATACAAGATTCAAAGTTTAGAGTGGGTTCATAGCGTTGTAACCTTGCTAGATATTCCTCTACTAAGTAACTCTGAAGCCCCTCTCCAGGAAAGGTTAGAAAGCTTTAAAACATTAAAAGATGAAGATGTTGATACAGAAAGAGGATTTAAAGAAATACTTAACAGTCCTGTCTTTAGAAATTTTGTCATTAGCGAAGATGGAAAAACAAGTGGAATAATTGTCTATATAAAAAAAGATGAATTAAAAAGTTTGGAAAGCAAAACTGGAAAAGAAATAGAGATATATAAAGATAATTTAAAGAAGAAAAATCATGAAAATATTACTCAAATAAGAGAAATAATTAAAAGCTATGAAGATGTGGGGAAAATCTACTTAGGAGGTATACCCATGATTGCGGATGACATGATGTCATTCATTAAGAGCGATATAATTGTTTTTGGTTTAGGTGTGCTTTTATTTATTATAGCCACTCTATGGTTTGTTTTTAGAAAATTAATTTGGATCATTGTTCCTATTAGTAGTTGTTTCTTCTCTGTATTAATTATGACTGGATTGCTTGGTCTACTAGGTTGGAAGGTTACTGTTATTTCATCAAACTTTATCGCCCTGATGTTAATTTTAACTATGGCAATGAATATTCATATGAGTACTCGTTTTTTACAATTAAAAAATGACTTTCCTAATTTGGATAACTTTAAAATTATCTCAATGACAACCAATAAAATGTTTTTGCCAATCATCTATACAGTTTTAACAACTGTATGTGCTTTTCTCTCATTAATATTTAGTGGAATAAAACCTATTATAGATTTTGGATGGATGATGACCTTTGGGTTAATTACATCATTTATCATAACGTTTACTTTACTACCTACGTTGCTTAGTTTTATGTCTAATAACAATATTAGTATTAAAGAAAATGAAGATTCAAAAATTACTTCTTTCTTTGGAAGGGCATCTATTAACAATAAAAGTATTATATTTGTAATAACTGGTTTTATTATAATTTTAAGTATTGTTGGAATAAGCCGTCTTGAAGTTGAAAATAGCTTTATAAATTATTTTAATAAAAATACTGAGATTTACAAAGGTATGAAATTAATAGATGAAAAGCTCGGTGGCACAACTCCTTTAGAGGTAATATTAAAGTTTCCTGAAAAAGTTGTAGTAAAGCCAAGTGAGGATAGTGAATTTGAAAATTGGGACAATGAAGAAAGTCAAGACGATGAAAAATATTGGTTTACTAAAGACAAAATTGATAAAATCCAATCTGTTCATAACTATTTAGATAGCTTACCTGCTATTGGCAAAGTTCTATCATTTAGCTCAATTATAGAAGTTGCTACTCAATTGAATAATAATAAACCTTTAGGAACTTTGGAAATGGGTGTTCTTTATTCCAAGATCCCCGAGAGTATTAAAAAAGACATTATAGACCCGTATATTTCAATTAAGGATAATGAAGCGAGAATAAGTTTAAGAATTATTGACTCACAAAATGGGTTAAGAAGAAATGATTTAATAAATAAAATAAATTACGATTTAGTGAATGATTTAAAACTTAGCAAGGAAGAATTTAAACTTGGTGGTGTTTTAATTTTATTTAATAACTTACTTCAGAGTCTTTTCAAATCTCAAATACTTACATTGGGATTAGTAATGACTGGAATTTTTGCAATGTTTTTAATTTTATTTAGAAACGTTAAATTGTCATTAATTGGGGTCGTGCCAAATTTTATTGCTGCCTTTTTTATTTTAGGAATTATAGGACTGCTTGGAATACCTCTAGACATGATGACTATAACAATTGCTGCAATTACCATAGGTATTGCTGTTGATAATAGCATTCATTATATTTATAGATTTAAAGAAGAGTTTTTAAAAACTAAAGATTATAATAAAACTCTTAAAACTTGCCACTCTAGTGTTGGTGTTGCAATACTAAATACCTCAATCACAATAGTATTTGGTTTTTCAATTCTAGTTTTTTCTAAATTTATACCAACGATTTATTTTGGTATATTTACAGGTATAGCAATGTTGCTAGCAATGATTTCTGTTTTAACCCTTCTGCCTTCCCTTATTTTAATAAGCAAACCTTTCGGAAAATAAAATTAATATGCTGGATGCTTTAAAAGACTTTTATGAAGCAATCTCTTTAATAGATCTCCTATATTTAATTATTACAATTATGTCTGTAATTAAGTGCTATAATAAAGGGTTCATTTTAAGTTTGCTCTCAGCCTCAAAATGGCTTTTAGCTTATGTAGTAACATTAATTTTGTTTCCAAGAATTAAACCTTATTTTAAAAATATAATTGACAGTGAATATGTGCTTGATGTTACGTTGGGTGTGGCCATTTTTGTTTTAGTTATTTTTATTATCCTAATCATTAACAAAGCGATTAGTAAAACTGTTAAGTTTGTTGGTTTAGGTAGACTCGATTCACTTTTTGGTTTATTTTTTGGTTTTATCCGCAGCTACATAATCTGTGTTTGTTTATTTTCTGCAATAGATATTGTTTATAATTATAACAAATGGCCAATTAATATTGATAAATCATACACCTTTCCATACATTGAAAAAGGTAGTAATTATCTAGTAAAAGAATTTCCAAATGAAAAAAGCTATCAAAATTCTAAAGAAAAAATTGAAGATCTATAATCCTAAATTAAAAGAAGAGTGTGGTGTTTTTGGTATAAGTAATAATGAAGACTCTGCGGCACTTACAGCCCTAGGTCTTCATGCATTACAACATAGAGGTCAAGAAGGTTGTGGAATTGTCACTTTTGATGGTGAAAAATATCATTCTGAAAAAAGATTTGGTTTAGTTGGGGATAATTTTAATAAAGAAAAAGTGTTGAATAGCCTTCCTGGAAATTATGCTATTGGTCATAACAGATACAGTACAACTGGCGAAAACACGTTAAGAAATATACAGCCTTTTTTTGCAGACACAAATGCAGGTGGGATAGGTGTTTCTCACAATGGAAATTTAACAAACTCAATCACATTAAGAAATAAATTGGTTCAAGATGGTTCCATTTTTCATACAACATCTGATACTGAAACAATTGTTCAGCTAATTGCTAAATCAAAACGAAACAAGACTATAGATAAAATTATTGACGCAATTTTTCAAATACAAGGAGGCTACGCTCTTGTCATGCTAACACAAAATACGCTAGTAGGTGTTAGGGATCCCTATGGGATAAGACCGTTAGTGATTGGAAAAATTAAAGATAGTTTTGTGTTTGCTTCCGAGACATGTGCCTTAGACATTATTGGTGCAAAATATATTCGAGACGTTGAAAATGGTGAGGTTGTTTACATAGAAAATAATGAATTAAAAAGCATTAAACCCTTCCCTCCTAGAAAAGTTCGTCCTTGTGTTTTTGAATACATCTACTTTGCAAGACCAGATAGTATACTTAACGGTAGCTCTGCTTATGAATATAGAAAAAAATTTGGGATTGAATTAGCAAAAGAAAATAAAATCGACGCAGATATGGTAGTACCCGTTCCAGACTCTGGAAATTCTGCTGCTCTCGGATTTGCTCAACATTTAGGAATGAATTTTGAATTAGGTTTAATTAGAAATCACTATGTTGGCCGAACCTTTATTGAGCCTAGTCAAAAAATTAGAAGCCTTGGAGTAAAATTAAAATTAAATGCAAATCAGTCTACTATTAAAAATAAAAGAATTATTTTAATAGACGACTCGTTAGTTAGAGGAACCACTTCTCATAAAATCGTTAAAATGCTATATGATGCAGGAGCAAAAGAAGTTCATGTTAAGATTGCTTGTCCAGAAATACGATACCCAGATTTTTATGGGGTAGACACTCCTACTAAAAAAGAACTGCTTGCCGCAAATAAAACTAATGACGAAATTTGTGAATATATTGGGGCAAAATCATTAGAATTTCTATCTCTAGAGGGTTTGTATAGAGCGATGGGCTTTGAAAAAAGAGACGAAACATATCCACAATTAACTGATCATTATTTTACAGGTGAATATCCCGTTAAACCAATAGATATGCTAGGAGATGATAAGGTTACTCAATTATCTCTTTTGAGTGCCGCATCAAATAATTAAAATGACAACTGTAAATTTTACTGAAATGAAGAATGGCTCTAAAGAAGACTATCTTTTATTAGATGAATACGAACAAAAGTATATTGACGGTACGGCAGATAGAATATTAAAATTTCTCGGTGGTTTAAACTCCACATTAGAAGGTTATAAAATAACAAGACTTGAGCATTCTCTTCAAGCGGCCACAAGAGCTTTAAATGATAAAGCTAGCGAAAAAATGGTTGTAGCAACCTTACTACATGATATTGGTGATGAATTAGCTCCCCTAAATCATTCAGAGTACGCTGCTGCAGTGTTAAAGCCCTTTGTAAGTGATAGAACACATTGGATAATAGAAAAACATGGAGAATTTCAAATGTATTATTTTGCTCATCATCTGGGTGGCAATCGCAATCAAAGAGACAAATATAAGGATCACAAATATTACCTTGATGCTGTAAATTTTTGTGAAAATTGGGATCAGGCATCATTTGACTCTAAGTATAAAAGTTTAATCCTTAAAGACTTTGAGCCTATGGTAAGAAGAGTTTTTTCAAGAAAACCTTACACTTCATAATGTTAAATATTTAATAACTTTAAAATATAATTTAAATCCCTATATATAAAATAATGATTATGCATAAAGAACATATAATTCAATATTTCCAGACTGGAATTAAGGATACTAAAAACTTTAAAATTGGTATCGAGCATGAAAAATTTTTATTTAATCAAAAAACCAACAGACGAGTTGATTACCCCACTATCCTTAAAATGTTCACTGCTTTAAGTGAATTTGGTTGGAAACCTATAATGGAAAAACAAAATATTATTGGCTTACAAAAACAAGGAAAAAGTATTACTCTTGAGCCAGGAAATCAAATTGAACTATCTGGTGATAAACTAAATAATATTCACGAGGCTTGCACAGAATCTCATGATTATTTATTTGAATTACAACAAGTAACAAAAAAATTTGACATAAAAATTGTTAGTTCTGGTTTTGATCCAATTTCAACTCTAAGCGAGGTGCCAAATAATCCAAAACAAAGATATAAAGTAATGACTAATGATATGCCTAATGGTGGACCTTTAAGTTTGGATATGATGTATAGAACCTGCGGAACTCAAATAAACCTTGATTATAATTCAGAAGAAGATTTTATTAAAAAATTTAAAGTTATAAATTCTATAGTACCCATATCAATTGCTCTTTTTGCGAACTCTTCCATTGTTGAAAAAAAAAATAGTGGCTACATGTCTTATAGATCTAAAGTTTGGCAAGAAACATCAAGAGGTGGATTACCTGAGGTTTTTTTTGACAACATGGACTTTGAAAAATACACTGACTTTGCAATAAATTTTCCTCTTTTATTTATTCAAGACAATAAAGAATATTTATCTGGTAATAATTATTCTTTCTTAGACTTTATGAATGGAAAGATTAAGGAGATCAGTAATAGACTACCTTCTGAAGATGATTTAACAACTCACTTAAGCACAATCTTTACAGAAAATAGACTAAAGAAATATATTGAACTAAGATCAATGGATACTTGCGGATGGGATTGCTTATGTGCTGGTCCTGCCTTTAATACTGGAATTTTATATGGTAATTTAGATGAAGCTTATGAATTAATTTCTAAATGGGACAAAAGTAAAATTATCAATGCTTACTTTGAGGCTCCAAAAAAAGGCTTCAATACAGAATTAATGGGTAAAGATTTACTTTATTGGTCATCTCTACTTCTTGGCATATCTAAAAAGGGACTTGAAAAACGTGACATCCTGAACAAATCAAATGACAATGAAGCAAAATTTTTGAACCATCTAGATAAACTAATTGATAATAAGGCAACGAACGCAGATCATATGATAAATAAATTTTCTAAAAATGAGAATTTAAACGATTTATATGACAATTAAGATAGTTGGAATTCAAGGTAATCACCCTTCATCACTCAACCCGAAAAGTGACACGAGTATATTTCTTGCCATAGAAGCTCAAAATAATAAATATAAAATTTTTTACTATGAGCCTAAAGATTTATCAATAATTAACGATAAAGTGATAGCTAAAGGCTACTATATCGAATTTAATTATAATAATAAAAAGTTCTTTAAAATCAAAAATATACAAACATTAGATTTATCTAAATGTAAGTATCTATTAATACGTCAAAACCCACCATTCAATTTAGAATATATTTCAACTACCTACATCTTGGATAAAATTAAAGATAAGGTTAAGATTGTTAACAACCCAACATCTATCAGAAATATTTCAGAAAAATTATATTCATCAATATTTCAAAAATATATGCCAGATACTATTTTTACTAAAGATATTCATGAAATGAATAAGTTTTTTAACAAATATAAAAAAATGATTATTAAACCAATTCATAGTTTTGGTGGTAATGATATTCATCTTATTGAAAAAAAGATCGATCAAAAACTAATCTTAAATTTTATAAAAAAACATGGTCATATTATGTGTCAAAAATTTTTACCTAAAATTAAATTTGGAGATAAAAGAGTTTTTATAATTAACGGTAAAGTTTCCGGTGCTATTTCTAGAGTTCCTAAAAAGGGTTCTTTTTTAAGCAATATGAGTAAGGGCGCTATCCCTATAGCAATTGAATTAACAAAAATTGAAAAAAAGATATCAAATATACTTGCTAAAGATCTTAAAAAAAAAGATATTTACTTTTCTGGTATTGATTTTATTGATCAAAAATTAAATGGAGATATTAATGTAACCTCTCCTACTGGTCTTAAAACTTATTGCGATCTAACTAATATAAATCTTGCTAAAGTTTTTTGGAAAGGTTTAAAAGCTTGAAAAATTTAACTGAACAACAAAAAGGTTCTTTATTAGCTTTTGTTGCAGTAATGTTTATTACACCAGATAGCTTATTCATCAGGCTTTCTAATGTCGATACATGGGGGTTGGTATTCTACCGAGGTCTTATTCCATTTATCACTGTTTTTTTAGGCATGTTAATAATTTACAAGTTAAATTTTTTCAAAATGCTTTTTGCAAGTGGTTATTATGGCTTAGTTTATATAGGGACTTTTTCTGTAACCAATATTACCTTTGTCGTTTCCATACAAAATACTAACGTTGCTAATACATTGGTGATGATTGCAATGGCTCCCATGCTATCTGCAATTTTAGGTGCTATATTCTTAAAAGAACTACCAGATCGTAAAACATGGATTGCTATTTTTGTAACTTTTATGGCTGCTCTGTATATTTTTTATGATTCAATACAATTAGGCAACTTTTTTGGAGATATTTTAGGTCTTATAACGGCCTTAGGCTTAGCTGTTGGTGCCGTTACTATTAGAGCTGCAAAAGATAAAAATCTAATACCTGCTGCTGTCGTTGGTAAATTAATCGTTGCCCTTTTTGCCCTTATATTTATTGAAAACTTTGTATTAGCAGGTAGTGATCAAATCATAGTTCCTTTAATGTGTATTTTGTGCGTTGCCATACCGTTCGTGCTGGTTACTATTGCACCAAGGTTTATACCCGCAGCCGAAGTTAATCTTTTCTTTCTTTTAGAGACTATAATAGGTCCTATTTGGGTGTGGTTAATCGTTAAAGAACAACCTAGTCTTGAAACTATGCAAGGCGGAGCTGTAATCATAACCGCTATAGCAATTCATTCTTTTATTAAATTAAAAAACTCTAAATAAAATCACAATTAAGACTTGATTTGTAAGTAGATGGGAAATAAGTACAGCTAATTTTATGAATAAAATTTTAAGTAATTCTTGGGCACTATTTCTAGGTATGGGATGCTTAATGATGGCCTATGGCTTTCAAGGTTCGTTACTTGGTGTTAGGGCTGTAGAAGAAGAATTTAGTTTGTTAGCCACAGGATTTATGATGTCTGGTTATTTCACTGGATATTTTATTGGTGCAAAAATCATTCCAATTTTAATATCGAATGTGGGCCATGTAAGAGTTTTTGCAGCCTTTGCTTCTATTGCATCTTTAATTATTTTATTACACTCTGTATTAATTGGTCCATTAATTTGGTTTATTTTAAGAGTCATTACTGGAATAAGTATGGTTTCAATTTATACTGTTGCAGAAAGCTGGTTAAACGATAGAGCAAGCAATAAAAATAGAGGAAGTATTCTTTCTATCTATATGGTTGTAATTTATGCTGGGATGGGGATTGGGATGTTTTTCTTAAATTTTAGTAATCCTTCAGATTTTGAACCCTTTATTTTAATATCTGTTCTTACCTCTGTTGCATTAATACCAATTTTACTTACAAAAAAGAAGGCGCCTACATTTAAAAAAATTAAAGCAATGTCTTTAGGGGATGTTTATAAAGCTTCTCCTTTTGGAATGATTAGTGCTCTTTTTTACGGGACTATTCAGTCTGCTTTATTTACCTTGTTAGCTGTTTATGCTGCATCAATGAATTTTTCAATTTTTGATATTTCTCTTGTTACATTTTTACTTGCAATATCAGGTGCTATTTCTCAATGGCCAATTGGTAAAATTTCAGATTTATATGACAGAAGAAAGGTCATAATTATTTCCACTTTCGCTTCTGCATTTTTTGCCTTCTGTGCAATTCTAGCTTCTAACCAAATGTATTTGCCTGGAGATCTTGCTAGTAACAAAGGTTGGTTTTACTTATCTTTAATGTTATTTTCAGTTTGTAGTTTGCCTATGTTTTCTTTAATACTTGCTCATACCAATGACTTTATACCTAAAGAAAAATTCGTTGCTGCCGGTGCCAGTTTACAATTTACTTTTGGTATGGGTGCAATGAGTGGTCCATTTTTATGTTCAATTTTTATGAATATTGTTGGATTAAATGGATTTTTTATTTTCATAATATTTTTTCATCTACTAATCGGCTTGTTTGGTTTGTACCGAACTACAATAAGAGAGGTAGTTGATAATCCAGACTCCCAATTCGTTGCAATGCCCTCAACAATTACAGCTGCTGGAATAGAATTAAGTCCTGCGGTAGGGTCTATTGAAGAGCCTCAAAAAACTGAAGATACTCAAGTAACTAGCATTTAGAGGTTAGACTGCACTGTATTAGAGCATTCAATCGTACTGCTATCACCACCAAGATCTTTTGTTCTACTTTTTTGATCACTAAGTGTTTTTTCTATTGAATTAACAATTGTTTGAGCTGCCTCTTTTTCTCCTAAATGATCCAACATCATTGCTCCAGACCATATTTGTCCAATTGGATTAGCCACACCTTTACCCGCAATATCAGGTGCAGAACCATGAACGGGTTCGAATAAAGATGGGAACTTTTTCTCTGGATTTATATTTCCAGAAGGAGCTATCCCTATTGTGCCTGTACATGCTGGACCAAGATCAGACAAAATATCCCCAAATAAATTTGAAGCAACTACCACATCAAACCATTCAGGATTTAATACAAAACGAGCTGCTAAAATGTCAATATGAAATTGATCAGTTTCAATTTCCGGGTATTGTTTTTTCATTTCATTAAATCTCTCATCCCAAAATGGCATTGTGATTGAAATACCGTTAGACTTAGTAGCATTTGTTAATTTTTTTCTTTTTCTAGTTTTGGCAACCTCAAAAGCAAATTTTTGAACTCTATCAACTCCGTGTCTAGACATAATTGTTTCTTGAATAGCAATTTCTCTTTCGGTTCCCATATACATTCTGCCACCAACTGAAGAATATTCTCCTTCAGTATTTTCTCTAACAATTAACATATCAATATCACCTGGTTTTTTATTTGCTAAAGGGGGATTAATCCCAGGAAATAATTTAACTGGTCTTATGTTGATGTATTGATCAAATTCTCTTCTAAACTGCAAAAGTGATCCCCATAAAGATATGTGGTCTGGAACAATATCAGGCATACCAACAGCACCAAAAAATATTGCATCATGATTTCCAATTTTATCTTTCCAATCATCTGGCAACATTTTTCCATGTTTTTTATAATAATCACATGAAGCAAAATCATACTCATCAAATTTAATTTTAAATTGATGTTTTTCAGCGACACTGTTTAAAATTTTAATACCTTCAGGTACAACTTCTTTACCAATTCCATCACCAGCAATGCAGGCTATTTTATATTCTTTCATGGAAATTTTTTACATTATAAATAGAAATTATAAACAAAAATATAAGTGTTTTTTAAAATAAAATCATCTAAGCAT
>JABMNQ010000025.1 GCA_013204495.1 Candidatus Pelagibacter sp. | reverse complement strand
TATTTAAGATATTCTAAATTAATAGAATATGGTACATTTTATTTATAAATGAAAAAAGAAAGAAATAAAAATCCTATTCAACCCACTAGTGGAACTAAAGTTCCTAGATTTGCTGGACCATCTACTTTTGCAAGATTACCAGAATTAAGAGATGTTGAAAGTTGCGATGTAGCAATTGTTGGAATTCCATTTGATGCTGGAACAAGTTATAGGCCAGGTGCAAGATTTGGACCCATGAGTATTAGACAGGCCTCAAGACATTTAAGAACTAATTATCATCCAAGTTATGATGTTGAACCATTTAAAGTTCAACAAGTAGCTGACGCTGGAGACATTACTTGTAACCCTTTTAATATTAATGAGGCAATTAAACAAATAGAAGAAGGAGCAACAGAACTTCTAAATAAAGTTGGAGGTATTATTAGTTTAGGTGGAGATCATACAATCGCACTTCCACTTCTTAGAGCTATTAATAAAATGAATAATGGACCCGTTGCCCTAGTACATTTTGATGCACATTTAGATACTTGGGATACTTATTTTGGAGCACCCTATACACACGGGACGCCATTTAGAAGGGCAAGAGAAGAAAATTTGTTTTTAGATGATGCTTCAATGCATGTTGGGATTAGAGGTCCTCTTTATAGTAGGGACGACATTAAAAATGATGAAGAATTTGGGTTTAAAATTATTCATTGTGACGAATTTCAAACTCAAGGAACGGATAAAATTGCAGAAAGAATTCGAAATAGAGTTGGTAATAATCCACTTTATTTATCAATCGACATAGATGTTTTGGACCCAGCATTCGCTCCGGGAACAGGTACACCAGAAATTGCAGGCATGACAACAAGAGAAATGGTTAATGTCCTAAGAGGTTTATCAGGATTGAATTTAATCTCAGCAGATGTAGTGGAAGTTTCACCAGCATACGATCATGCTGAAGTTACATCGTTAGCTGCAGCAACAATTGTTTATGAATTAACTAATTTATTTGCAAAAGTTAAAAGATAATATATTTTTTTAAAATGTTAGATAAAAAAAAATTTTATATCAATGGTGCTTGGGTTTCCCCAAAACAACCAAATGATTTTAAGGTAATTGATCCTTCAACAGAAGAGGAATGTGCGGTCATATCTTTAGCGGGCATTGAAGATGTAAATGATGCAGTAAGTGCTGCAACTAAAGCTTTTGAAACTTGGGCATTTTCTTCTAAAGAAGAAAGAATAAAATATTTAGAAGACCTATATGATGTTTATAAAAAAAGATGGTCTGATATGGCTGAAGCAATCTCTCTTGAAATGGGTGCTCCTATTGATTTTTCAACACAGTTACAAGCAGGCACTGGAGCAAGTCATATAAAATCTTATATAAAAGTTCTAAAAGAATATACGTTTGAAGCAAAATTGGGTGAGCATGCTCTTAATAATAATATTTTGCATGAGCCAAAAGGAGTTTGTGCGTTAATAACACCTTGGAATTGGCCAATGAATCAGGTTTGCTTAAAAGTAATTCCAGCTATTGCTGCAGGTTGCACAATGGTTCTTAAGCCTTCTGAAATAGCACCGTTATCTTCTATAATTCTAGCTGAAATGATTGATGAGATTAAATTACCAAAAGGTGTGTTTAATTTAGTGAATGGAGATGGTGCCGTTGCTGGTAACACATTAACAAGTCACCCCGATATAAATATGATTTCATTTACAGGGTCAACTAGAGCGGGTGCTTTAATTTCTCAAAATGCAGCAAGTGATTTTAAGAGAGTTAGTCTTGAACTTGGTGGAAAAGGAGCAAACATTATATTTAAAGATGCAGACCCTGAAGCCGTTGAAAGAGGTGCCTTAAGATGTTTTAGAAATACAGGACAATCTTGTAATGCCCCAACTAGAATGTTAGTTGAAAAATCAATGTATAACGAAGCTGTAGAACGAGTAAAAAATTTTGCAAATTCAATGAAGGTTGATGTTGCAACAAAAGCAGGGGATCATATTGGGCCGGTAGTTTCAAAAACTCAGTTTGATAAAATTCAAACATTAATCCAAGTTGGAATAGATGAGGGTGCTAAATTAGTTGCTGGTGGAATAGGTAAGCCAGATGGCTTAGACAAGGGTTATTTTGTAAAACCTACTGCATTTGCTGATGTTAATAACCAAATGCAAATTGCAAGAACAGAAATATTTGGACCAGTTTTGTGCATAATCCCTTTTGAAACTGAAGAAGAGGCGATTGCGATTGCAAATGACACACCTTATGGATTGTTAAATTTTATTCAAACTCAAGATCAAGAAAAAGCTAAAAGAGTTGCTAGAAAATTAAGATCTGGAATGGTTGATATTAATGGTGCGGGTCTAGCGCCTGATGCTCCATTTGGAGGTTATAAGCATTCTGGCATTGGCCGTGAAGCTGGTAAATTAGGTTTAGAAGAATACTTAGAAGTTAAAGTGGTTAGTGGTTGGAACGATTAGTTCACCCTAAATTTAAATAGTCCAAAATAGGTTTTTGGTATTAATATTTCTTTTATAATTAGCTGTTAATTTTAAGCAACTATAAGTTGCACTAGATTTTTGTTTACACATTTTTAAAAATACATAATGTCGCACCTATAGTTACCGTAACATCTTAATAGTTACATTTAAGGTACCAAAAAAAAGGAGAAATAATATGGGTAGATCGTCAAAACTCTACAATTCAGATTTAGCTCCAACTCCAAGTAGTAAGAAAAATTGGGGATGGTTTGAAATCTTTAACGTGTGGGCTAATGATGTTCAAAGTTTATTTGGTTATACTTTGGCAGCATCATTATTTTTAGCATCAGGACTGAATGGTTGGGCTGTATTTGCTGCATTAATTCTTGCAGGATTTTTTATAATGTGGCTTGTTAACCTTTCAGGTAGACCAAGTGTACAACATGGAATTCCATATCCGGTATTTGCCCGTGTAAGTATGGGTGTATTTGGAGCTAACTTTCCAGCAATGGCTAGAGGCCTTGTTGCAATGTTTTGGTATGGAGCACAAACTTACGCTGCATCAACTGCGGTAGCACTTTTAATTACAGGGGTTACTGGAATGGAAGGTGAAGTTATGCTTCTTGGTATGACGGGTGTAATGTGGGTTTCTTTCATATTTGTATCAGCATTTCAAGTTTACTTATTCTGGCAAGGTGTAGACCTTATCAAAAAGTTCTTAAACTTTGCAGGACCAGCAGTTTACGTAGTAATGATTTTCTTAATGATTGTTATTTGGGTTAAAGCCGGTGGAGGACTTTTTTCAGAAGTAGGATCTATATTTTCTGGTGGAGAAAGAACTGGTGGTTTTGAAGGCCTAGGATCAATAGGAGCCTTCATAGCTGTATTTTCAATTATGGTTGGATATTTTGCTGCAGTAGTAATTAACTTCGGTGACTTTGCTAGATTTGTTAAAAATGAAGAGGAAATGAAAAAAGGAAACCTATGGGGATTAGTAGGAAATGTAATTTTATTCTCTTTCATAACTTTAATGATTACTGGTGGAACAATAGCTATTTTTGGCGAGTACGTAGCAAGTCCAACAGAGATGGTAGCTAAAGTAGATAACTTGGGTTTAACAATTATTGCTGCATTTGCATTTTTTGCAGCGACAGTTGGAATTAATATGGTTGCAAACTTTATACCTCCTGCGTATGACTTAGCCAATTTAATGCCAAGTAAAATTAACTTTAAAACTGGTGGATTAATCACAGCTGGTTTTGGTTTTATTATTGGTGGTATGTGGGTTGCTGTTATTACGCAAATGGGTTTATTTCCATTTGTTAATACCTTAGGAGCAATTCTTGCACCAGTATTTGGTATTATGATGGTTGATTACTACATTATAAAAAAAGAAAAAATCGATGTAGATGCATTGTTTGATGATAGTCCTAATGGAAAATATCATTACAATGGTGGCTTTAACTACAAGGGAATGTTAGCTTGGATATTATCAGGTTACATTGCCGTAGGTACTGTATGGCCAAACATTTTGATTTTAGGTTTAGATGATTTCTTTGCTAACTTAGGTGGTGGTGGAGGATATGCTTGGATAATTGGAGCATCATTAGGTGCTGTAGTTCATTTAGCTATATCTAAAAGATAGAACAAACGCTCTATATTAAAAAAAAGACCCGTCGCATTAGTGCGGCGGGTTTTAATATTTCCTATGGAAGGCATGGTTAGCCCCGCTACTAATATTACCCTTTAGGTTGTATTAATTATACAAATTAGATTAAAAAGTGTTTTTTTCAATATCATGAAGCTTTTTATGTAAGAATCAAATAGATTAAACTTAACTTAACTTAAAGGAGATCAAATGTTAGATAAATACTTTGATTACAAAAAACATAAGACGGACTTTAAAACAGAAGTTATAGCCGGCGTAACAACATTTTTGACAATGGCTTATATTATGTTTTTAAATCCAGTAATACTTGCAGACGGAGGCTTTGATTTTGGTGGAGTCTTTACAGCAACAGCTTTAGCTGCCGCAATAGCATGCTTTATAGCGGCCTTCTACGCTAAAACATGGCCAGTAGGTTTGGCGCCTGGAATGGGAATAAATGCTTTTATAGCTTACGGAGTTTGTCTGGGAATGAAATATACACCAGCAGAAGCTCTTGGTGCTGTTTTGGTCGCAGGTGTAGTATTCTTAATAATTTCACTTACGCCTCTTAGAGCATGGTTGATAAACTCTATTCCAAAAAGTTTAAAACTTGGAATCGGTGCAGGTATTGGATTATTCTTGGCTATAATTGGATTTCAATTAATGGGACTTACTTCTGATAATCCTGTTGTACTTGTACAGCTTGGTGATCTAAGCAATCCTTTAACTTTATTAGGTGCTGCTGCTTTCATTTCTATGATTGTAATGGAAAAAATGAAAATTAAAGGTAACATTATTATTGGTATTGTTGCTTTTAGTATTATTGCATGGCTTGGTGGTTGGGCTAATTTTAATGGTGTTGTTTCTTCACCACCGCCTATGACTCATTTAATGACTTTTGATTTAGGTGCTGCACTCAGTGCTTCAATGGTTACTGTAATCTTTACACTATTCTTCATAGATTTTTTTGATACCGCAGGAACATTAACTAGTGTTGCGAATGTAGCAGGAAAAGTTGGAAGTGATGGTAAGATTCAAGATATTGGTAAAGCAATGTTGTCAGACAGTGTATCTACAGTTGCGGGTGCGATGCTGGGTACCTCAACAGTAACAACTTATGTTGAAAGTGCAGCAGGTGTAAAAGCTGGTGGAAGAACAGGAATGACTTCACTTGTAATAGGTTTGTTATTCTTATCATGCTTGTTCTTTAGTCCATTAGCAACATCGCTACCAAAAGAAATTGATGCTGCTGCATTAATTTATATCTCAACTTTATTTCTTCGTAATATAACAGATATAGAATGGGATGATGCTGCTGAAGCAGGACCTGCTGTACTTGCAATGATTGCAATGCCTTTTACTTATTCGATTTCGAATGGTATAGCGCTAGCATTTGTTTCTTATGCTGCTATTAGAATTTTCACTGGAAAATTTGGTAGCACTAGTTCGGCTATTTGGGTTATAGCAATACTAAGTTTAATTAGTTTTTACGTATCTTAAGAAATTAAAATACTTTATTTGGGGCGATCTTTGGATCGCCCTTTTTATTTAGGGCACTTTTTCTTAATACCCTCAGTGCAGATGCCCTCATAAATTTGAATAGCTAGACCTCCAACGGTTTTATTATAATCATATTGATTAATAATAATTAATTTTTTAGTCCTAATAACTTGTTGTCCAATTATGGTTTAAGAATAAAAATTAAAAATGCCAAAAGTATTAACGCTAAAATAGATATGATCAATATAGAGTTATTAACTATTTTTTTACCTCTTAAATTAAAATAATGT
>JABMNQ010000024.1 GCA_013204495.1 Candidatus Pelagibacter sp. | reverse complement strand
GGAATGTACATTGGTGACACAGATGATGGAACCGGTTTGCATCATATGGTTTATGAAGTTGTAGATAACTCGATTGATGAAGCTTTAGCAGGACACTGTAAAAATATAGATGTTAAAATTAATTCTGATGGAACTATTACAGTTAGAGACGATGGTAGAGGAATACCTGTTGACATGCACAAAGGAGAAAAAATGTCAGCTGCAGAAGTTATCATGACTCAGTTACATGCTGGTGGAAAATTTGATCACGACTCTTATAAAGTTTCAGGTGGACTTCATGGTGTCGGAGTTTCGGTTGTTAATGCATTATCAGAAAAACTAAAATTAGAAATTGATAGAGATGGACAAAAATATTTTATGGAATTTAAAGATGGAGATTCAGTAGCTCCACTTAAGGTTATAGGAAAATCAAAAGACACGGGTACTCAAATAACTTTTTTACCATCAAAAGAAATTTTTTCTTCAATAAAATTTTCTCCAAATATAATAATTAAAAGAATGCGTGAGCTAGCGTTCTTAAATAAAGGAATAAAAATAACCATTAATGACTTAAATCAAAAAAAAGAAAAGATAATAGAATTTAAATTTGATGGTGGGGTTCTAGAGTTTGTTGAATTTTTAGATGAAAAAAGAGAAAAACTTTTAAATAAGACGGGAAATGATTTATTTAAAAAAGCAATTTATATTGAGGGTAAAAAAGAAAATATTGAAATTGAATGTTCTTTAAAATGGAATGCAAGTTATGGTGAGGATATTTATCCTTATACAAATAACATATATCAAAAAGACGGGGGAACACACTTATTAGGATTTAGAAGTGCACTTACTAGGGTAATTAATAAATACGCTACGGAACATAATTTATTAAAAAAAAATAAATTAACTATTTCAGGCGATGATATTAAAGAGGGATTAACATGCGTAATTTCTGCAAAAATTCCTGATCCAAAATTTTCTTCTCAAACAAAAGACAAGTTGGTTTCATCAGAAGTTAGAATGATTGTTGAAAATATTGTTAGTGAAAAATTATCAATATGGTTTGATCAAAACCCAACAACATCTAAAATTATTTTAGCTAAAGTAATGCAAGCAGCTTTGGCAAGAGATGTTGCTAGAAAAGCGAGAGAAAATGTCAGAAGAAAAGGTGCACTAGAATTGAGTGGTTTGCCTGGGAAATTAGCGGATTGTCAAATAGGGAAACAAGAAGGCACAGAATTATTTATAGTAGAGGGAGATTCTGCGGGAGGCTCTGCAAAACAGGGAAGAAATAGATCAAATCAAGCAGTTTTACCATTAAGAGGAAAAATTCTTAATACTTATGTTGAGGAAATTGCTCTTAAAAAAAATAGCAATAAAGATGGAAGTGAACACAGAATAAAAGCGATAGCTAAAATGATGTCATCCAATGAAGTGGTAACTTTAATTAATGCTCTTGGCTTAGATCCGAAGGTTGAAGATCTTGATTTAAAAGATTTAAGATATGGTAAAATTATTATCATGACCGATGCTGATGTTGATGGATCTCACATAAGAGCTTTGTTATTAACATTCTTTAATAATAAGCCATTTAACAAATTAATCGAAAATGGCCATGTATATCTTGCTCAACCACCATTGTTTAAAATAAATAAAGGCACTAAAGGAATTTACATAAAAGATGAAAAAGAATTAGAAGACTATATTTTAAAAAACAGCAAAGAATTACAAAAAGTTAAAAAAGGAACCAAAGAGTTTACTAGAGCTTATGAGGAAGAAAAATCAAGAATGAGTATTCAGAGATTTAAGGGACTAGGAGAGATGAACCCAGAAGAGTTATGGAGCACAACATTGGATCCTGAAACTAGAAATTTATTACAAGTTCAATATTCAAAAGACTTAAAAAAAGACCAAGATTTAATTCATACTCTAATGGGCAATGATGTGGCTTTAAGAAAAGATTTTATTGTTTCAAACGCAATTAATGTTCAAAATCTAGATATCTAATAATGAAGTTTTTAGAAACTTCAAAATACTATTC
>JABMNQ010000023.1 GCA_013204495.1 Candidatus Pelagibacter sp. | reverse complement strand
TGCTACAAAAAATCACGATTTCCATGCTTTTACCCCTACCGTTTCAAATATTAGACCAACAAGTAAAGGTCATGTTAATATTATAGGTAGCGATTCAAGAACTTACGCTAAAATTAAAATGAATTATCTCTCAACGGATGAAGATAGAAGAGTTGCTGCGGCAGGTCTTAAATTAACTAGAAAAATTGTCCTAGAATCAGAAACTTTTAAAAAATATTATCCAGAAGAATACCGACCTGGAATTCACTTAAATGAAGATGAGGATATTTTAAAAGCTGCTGCAGATTATGCTCAAACTATATTTCATCCTGTGGGTACTTGTAAAATGGGAAGCGATGAAAATGCAGTGGTCTCAGATGAATTAAAAGTACATGGAATTAAAAATTTAAGAGTAATCGATGCATCAATAATGCCAAATATTACATCAGGTAACACTAACGCACCAACAATAATGATTGCTGAAAAAGGTGCGGATATGATACTAAACAATTAATGTTTTCAGAATTATTAGGAGCTGAGCAGCTCATCATATTAAGCCAAATTATATTTATAGATTTAGTATTAGCCGGAGATAATGCAATTATCATTGGAATGGTTGCTTCTAAATTCCCGTTAGAACAAAGAAAAAAGATAATTTTCTGGGGAATAGGTGGTGCAATAATTTTAAGAATTATCTTAACTATGTTAACAGCTTATTTGCTGCAAATAACTGGATTAAGATTAATAGGTGGTTTGCTTCTTCTCTATATAGTCTACAAACTTTATACCGATGTGATTAAAGGACAATCAGTTGATGAAGATGTTAAAGTAGATAATTCAAGTTTTATGAAAGCAATTTGGACTGTCCTTCTTGCAGATTTTACGATGAGTTTAGATAATGTTTTGGGTGTTGCTGGTGCTGCAGGAGATCATTATGTTTTGCTAATTTTTGGTTTAGTTTTATCTATTATACTTATGGCAACTGCTGCTAATTTAATATCAAAATGGATTAATGAATATAAATGGATAGCTTGGATTGGTTTAATTGCTATATTGGTAGTAGCTATAAAATTAATTTATGCTGATATAATGTTATTTATTTAAATATATGTATCTACAAAAAATAAATTTAAAAAATAAATATGCTCTAATTACAGGTGCAGGTAAAGGTTTAGGGAGAGCCTGCGCTATTGCACTAGCTGAGGCTGGAGCAACAATTATTGCATTAAGTAGAACTCAATCAGATCTTGATAAACTTGAAAAAGAAATAAAAAAAATCAAAGGTAAGGTCATCAAAGTTAATTGTGATGTGATGAATTACGAAGATCTTAAAAAAAATTTAGATAAGATTAAAGTTATAGATATCTTGGTTAATAATGCAGGAACAAATATTCCAGAACCATTTGAAAAGATAAAACAAGAGAGTATGCATTATCTAATAGATCTTAATCTTAAAGCAGTTTTTAATGTTGCACAATTAGTGGTTAAAAAAATGTTGAAGAATAAAAAAAGAGGTGGGTCAATAATTAATATGTCCTCTCAACTAGGTCATGTAGGAATGGCTGGTAGAAATGTTTATAATATGACAAAATTTGGTATAGAAGGTTTAACTAAAGGTATGGGTGTTGAGCTTGCTAAAAACAATATTAGAGTAAATACGGTAGCACCTACTTTTGTTGAAACCCCAATGGTTAAAAGATTTTTTAAGAATAAAGCTTTTAAAAAACTTGCTTTAGGAAATATTCCAATCGGCAGAGCTGCAACGGAAAGTGATGTTGCAACTAGCGTTTGTTTTCTAGCTTCATCCGCATCATCAATGATTACAGGAACATCTATTATAATAGATGGTGGTTGGACTGCTCAGTAATGTTTAGATTGCTAATATTAGTAGCAATTTTTTTTTCAACTCAATCTTTTGCCGTAGAGTTTCAGGGGAAATTTATTCAAGGACATTACATTATTGGCAAAACAACTCCTGAAACAACAATCTTAGTAGATAAAAAAAAAGTTAAAGTTTCAAAAGATGGTTATTTTGCTTTTGGAATAGAAAAAGAAAGAAAACTAGACATCGTTATTACTGAAGGAAATAAAAATATTATAAAAAAAATTCTGAAAAGAAAATATAAAATTCAAAAAATTGAAGGCTTGCCTGAAAAAAAAGTTACACCACCTGAAGAATTTTATGTAAGAATTAAAAAAGAAAGCAAATTAATTGCAGAAGCAAGAGCAATAGATAGCGACTTAACTTTTTTTAAAGACAAATTTATTATCCCTGTAGATGATGCAATCATTACTGGTGTTTATGGTAGTCAAAGGATTTTGAATGGTATTCCAAAATCACCACATCTTGGCTTAGATTTTGCAAAAGAAAAAGGCACACCCATTAAAGCAATGAATAATGGAATTGTTACTTTAGCAGAAAAAGATTTATTTTACACGGGTGCAACATTAAATTTTGATCATGGTCACGGTGTATCAACTTTATACATGCATATGGATGAGATTTTTGTAAATGTTGGAGACCATGTTAAAAAAGGTGATATTGTTGGAACAATTGGAACAAGTGGTAGATCTACTGGTCCTCATCTGGATATTCGACTGAATTGGTTTGGGACTAGACTAGACCCTGCAACTATATTAAACATTCAACAATGAAAAAAACATTATTAGAAAAAACTGCCGATAAATTAGTTAATGCATTTATTAATAATAAAATAATTGCACCTCTTCCAACAAAATTCACAAAAAAATTAAGTGAAGCTCAAAAGCTAAGAAAACTATGTGAAAGCAAAGTTAAAGATCCAATAATTGGATTTAAAGCAGCAGGAACTGGCATACCCATGATAAAGAAATTAAAAGAAAAGCAGCCCTTCTATGCATCAATTTTTAAAAAAAATTTTATAAAGAGTGGGCAAAAAGTAAAAATTAACAAATCTACTCTTGGTATAGAACTTGAAGTTTGTTACTTGATTAAAAAAAACTTCTTCTCATCAAAAGGGTCAATTACTATGAAAAACATAACAAAACATATTTCTCATATGGCACCCTGTATCGAGGTTATTGGCTATAGACAAAAGAAAAAAGGCATTACTAGTTTTGGTGACCTTTGTAGTGACTTTGGTGCTAACGTTAAATTTTTAATTGGGCAAAATAAAAAATATAAAAGAATTAATATAGGAAACTTAAAGACAAATATTGCTAATAAAAAAATTAAACAAAGTGTTAATGGAAACACAAACACTGTTTATATAAATCCTCTAAATTCACTTAGATTTGTTTTAAATGAATTAAAAAAAGATAAAGTAAATCTTGATAAAGATTTTTATGTATTTACTGGATCAACTGTAGGTGTTGTGCCTATCTTGGGAAATGGTCTTTACACTGGAAAAGTAGAACAACTTGGCTCTGTTAAAGCAATTATTCATTAATTTTTAAAATATCGTTTCAAAAAAGCCTTAATAATTAACAATAATTTGGGTTTGTTCTACTATGTTCATATAGAATTTAAGCCTACTTATGATTAATATCATTAAAAGTTATATTTTTTATTATGGCACTACACTTTAGTAAACAGGAATTCGAAAAAAGAAAATTAGCTACTTTAAAATCTATGAAAGAGCAAAATCTTGATACTCTTTTAATGTTTAGACAAGAATCTATGTTTTGGCTTACTGGCTATGACACCCTTGGCTATGTTTTTTTTCAAACTTTAATATTAGATCAAAAAGGAAATATTATTCTTTTAACAAGAGCTCCAGACTTAAGACAAGCACAAAACACATCTAACATCGAGGATATAAGAATTTGGGTAGACAAAGACCAGTCTAATCCAACAGATGATCTTAAAGTTATTTTAAATGAGCTGAACTTAAAAGGTAAAAAAATTGGAATTGAGTATGAAGCTTACGGTATGACGGGACGTAATGCTTTAAGACTTAACAAATCATTAGAAAATTATTGTGAAGTAGAAGATCAATCAGAATTAATCACCAAGCATAGAGTTATTAAATCTCAAGAGGAAATTGTTTATATAAAAAAAGCTGCAGAGCTTGCCGATCAAGCGCTTGATGAAGTGTGGAAATACGCAAAAGCTGGTGCTAGTGAAGCAAAGATTTTAGCTGAAATGCAAAGAGTAGTTTTTGAAGGTGGTGGTGACTATCCGGCCAATGAATACATTATAGGCTCGGGACATAATGCATTGTTATGCAGATATCAATCTGAGAAAAGAATTCTATCAGAAACTGATCAGTTAACTGTTGAATGGGCTGGAACTTATAAACATTATCACTCAGCAATGTTTAGAACTATTCCTATTGGAAAAGCTGATCCAAAACATATTAAGATGCACGAAGCTTGTGTTAAAGCTTTAAACAATTGTACTAAAACTCTAAAACCTGGAAAAACTGCTGGAGATGTATTTGATATACACGCTAAAACTTTTGATGACCTTGGATATAATAAAGCAAGAATGAATGCTTGTGGTTATTCATTGGGCGCAACCTTCTCTCCCAATTGGATGGACTGGCCAATGTTATACACGGGTAATCCATACATTATCCAACCTGGTAATGTCTTCTTCATGCACATGATTTTGATGGATTCAGACAGTAAACTAGCGATGAATTTAGGAGAAACCTATTTAGTGACCGAGAATGGTAACGAGAGATTAGGGAAACAAAAGTTAGATTTGGTAGTACTTTAGGGTTAGACTTAATACGTTAATTTGTATTATCTAAAATAAATTTGCCAAGAACTCTTCCAAATTCATCTTTGTTAGTAAAGAAATGATGGTGTCCACCATCAAAAGTTGTCGTTACAGGATCACCTTCAGTTAACAACATTAGTTCTGTTTTATTGGAGTTTTTTTTTGCTAATGCATTTTTAAAGATTTTTTGAAGTTTGGGATGTTGTGCAGGTTTTAAATCTCTAGAATGTTGAACAATTAAAATTGGTAAATCCATTTTATATTTAATGCTAGAGGTGCGAATATTCATTGTAGTCTGTCCTTGATGCAATTTTGCAAGATAAGTAGAAGCAAAAATTAAACCTGCGTAATTATCAGACTGTCTATTTTTTTCATTTCCAGCTAAAATAGCTATCAGTCTGACGCCCCCTGAACTAGTTCCACCAATCCAAATTGGTTTATTCAGTTTTTTTTTATAATATTCGGTTACTTCCCTCATCCGATTAACTGCATACTTATTATAAGCATTCGTTGGAAAACCTTTTGTACTTGCATTAGATATAACGGGTATTGGAGACGCTACAAAAATAATATCAAATTTATTAACCAAACTATCAATTGGTTGATAATCAATATTAAGAAAGGTGCCTTTACCTCCACCATACCAAATTAATGCTGGTTTATCTTCTTCCCCTTTATAAAACTTAATCCACGTAGGTCCCCATTCTGGGTTGCATTCTTTGTTTTCGCAGGGTATGTAGATACTTTCTTCAATAGCAAAAATATTTTGAGGAAGAAATACAAAAAAAGAAATGTAAATAAAACATAGCAAGTTTTTATTAAATTTATTTAACATTTGTAAGCGTAACAAACCTATATAATTGTCAATTATAATATCTCTTATGTTGCTTGATGATGTAATGAATACTGAGCTTTATCTAATTTACTTAATCTAAAGAGTTAAGATTTTAGATTAAATTGTATTGATATTGTCTAGCTTTAACAACATCTTCTGGAAGGTTTAACTCTACATCATCTAGTTTTATAGATTGGTCTTTATTAATAGCTTTCTTGACTATTGCACCATCTGTTAAGCCAAGGGGTAAAATTTTTTCTTCTTTGGATTTTTTCGATGTGATTAATTTTCCTCTAGCACAAAAACCACCTTCTCCGTCTAATCGTTCACCTACTTTTAAATCTTTTTTTGCATAAGCTGCTACATCTGCATTGTAATTTGCAGTTTGTCCTGTTGCTTTTTGATCAGGTGCAATTACATATATTGATTGAGCAAGTTCTAGGCCGATGTAATGATACGGTCTCCATATTGCTGAATAGCTACCAGATGAATCTGTAACCATTCCATAATCCTTAAAAAAAATTTTAACATATTGATTTTGTGTTTTAATCACAATGTAGACACACCATCTAAGATCATTTGGAATATCTTTTTGGTTTAAATCGATACTTGAAATAACTTCTACTTGACCTTCACAATCAATTAATCCTTCTTTATCTTTTGGTATTATTTTCTTAGCGATGTCATATACTCCATCAGGTAAAAAAGTTAAACGACTTACTTAAAAAATTATTTAATTAATGCAAAACTTATTAGATCCTGCAATTCTCTTTTTTATATTTGGCATATTTGCTGGATTAATAAGATCTAATTTAACAATTCCAGAACCTTTAACAAAATTTCTATCTTTATATTTACTAATGGGCATTGGTCTTAAAGGAGGTTTTGCTTTAAGTAAATCTGGTCTTAATCAAGAAATTGTTATCACTTTATGTATTGCAATTTTTCTAGCAGTTTTAATTCCAATAATTGGTTATAATTTATTAAAGAAAAAGTTAGGGAGATATGATGCTGCTGCAATTGCTGCGACATATGGCTCTGTAAGTGCAGTAACTTTCATAACTGCTAGTCAATTTTTAGATATTCAAAGCATTACTTATGGTGGTCACATGGCAGCTGCCATGGTTCTTATGGAATCTCCTGCAATCATTATTGCTATTTATTTTGGTAACCGTGCAAGCATGTACGATAAGGCTAAAGAGAAAAAAACTCCAACACGTGTTCTTGTAAAAGATTCTCTAAAGGACGGAGCTCAATTATTATTAATTGGTGCAATGGTAATTGGATTTTTAAGTGGTAATAACGGTGAAAGAATGATGGCACCCTTCTCTATTGATTTATTTAAAGGAATGTTGGCATTTTTTCTTCTAGATATGGGTCTGCAAGTTGCCAAAAATATTAAAGTATTAATTAAAAAATCTATCGTTCCTATTTTATATGGTGTTTTTAGCCCACCAATTCATGCGCTGATTGCTTTATTAATTGCAAAGTTTTTCAATATTCAATTAGGAGACACAATTTTATTAATGGTATTAGCGGCTAGCGCTTCTTATATAGCGGTACCTGCAGCCTTAAAATTTTCTATTCCTAAAGCTAATCCATCATTGTATTTTGGTATTTCTTTAGGCATAACTTTTCCAATTAATATTTTAATAGGTATTCCATTTTATACTTGGTTAGCCAAAATCTTTGTAAGTTAAATTACTTGAATATCTTTAAGATAAAATTAAAATAAATATCATGAGTGATAAAAAAAAATTAACCGCAAAAGACTTTGATCAAAAAATTTTAGAACTCTATGACTATTATGCTCATGGAAAAATAACTAAAAGAGAATTTTTAAAAAATATTGGAAAATATACAGCAGTTGGTGTAACGGCTATGAGTGTTTTTGATAGTTTATCTCCAAATTATGTATTTGCAGAACAGGTAAGTTTTAACGATCCTGAAATTAAAGCAAATAATATTACCTACGACAGTCCTAATGGAAATGGAAAAATTGAAGGCTATTATGTAAAGCCATCAAATGTTACAGAAAAAACTGCCGCCGTTCTTGTGGTTCATGAGAACAGAGGTTTAAATCCTTATATTAAAGATGTGGCTCGAAGAGTTGCAAAAGCTGGTTTTATAGCACTTGCCCCAGATGGACTTAGTTCTATTGGAGGTTATCCTGGCAATGACGCTGACGGTAAAGAGATGCAAGGCAAAATTGATAGGGAAAAACTATTAAATGATTTTTTTAATGGTTTTGAATTTTTATATAACCATTCTGAAACTACACAGAAGATTGGTGCTGTTGGTTTTTGTTACGGTGGAGGTGTTTGTAATGCTTTAGCTGTTGCGTATCCTGAGTTATCTGTATCAGTTCCTTTTTATGGTAGCCAAGCAAATGCTGAGGATGTGCCAAGAATTAAATCACCTTTACTTCTTCACTTTGCAGAATTAGATGAAAGAATTAACAAAGGGTGGCCCGCTTATGAAGATGCTTTAAAAATTAATAAAAAAGATTACACATCACATATTTACAAAGACTGTAACCATGGATTTCACAACGACTCGACACCAAGATATGATGAGAAAAATGCAACTCTTGCTTGGTCAAGAACAGTAGATTTTTTTAATAAAAATTTACTTTAATTTTTTATTAAACTGATGATACTTTTTGTAAGTGTATCACTTATAATTAAAGTTCCATTTTCATTTGGATGCATACCATCATCTTGGTTAAGCTCAGGTTTTAAAGCTACCCCTTCTAATAAAAAGGGTATTAAATCTAAATCATATTTTTTAGCTAAGTTTGGATAGATATTATCAAACTTTTTTTTATAACTAGATCCATGTGTTGTTGGAGCTATCATTCCAGCCAAAATTACTTCTATTTTTTTTTGTTTTGCTATTTGAATAATTT
>JABMNQ010000022.1 GCA_013204495.1 Candidatus Pelagibacter sp. | reverse complement strand
TTAATTTACCATCACGTGCTTTTTCTGAAATTTTTTTTATATTTTTTTCAATATCTGCAAATGACAGTTCGTCTGCATCTTTTAATACGGGAACAACCAATCCTTTTTCAGTTCCAACAGCAAAACTTATGTTATAATAATTTTTGTAGATAATTACATCACCATCAATTTCAGCATTAACGGCTGGAAATGTTTTTAATGCGGCAACACATGCTTTTACAAAAAATGACATAAAGCCTAATTTAATGCCATATCTACTTTGAAAATCTTCCTGATTTTCTTTTCTCATTTCCATAATGCTAGTCATATCAACTTCGTTAAATGTAGTTAATAGTGCTGCATTTTCTTGTGCTTGTTTTAATCTTTTTGCAATTGTCTGTCTAAGCCTAGTCATTTTAATTCTCTCTTCTTGACCGTACTTAACTTTTCTTTCTGAGGGCTGAGGGTTAATTCCCATCATTCCAATTAAATCACCTTTAAGCACTCTACCTTCTTTTCCAGTTCCTTTAACTTTTGCTAGATCAATTTTATTCTCAACCACAATTTTTCTAACTGCTGGTGAAAGAGTTTCGTTATTATTATTTGTAGATTTGGTTTCTTCTTCTACGGCTTCATTTGTTAATACAAGTGGCTCTTCTTCATTTTCAACTTCTTTAAAAATTTTAGGTTCTTTTTTTTCAATTTCTAAATTAACAACATTATTCTCTGCTTTTTTTGGTTCAATTTTTTTAATTTCTTTTTTTTCAGATGTTTGAGTGCTGCCTTCAGTTACTAAGCCAAGTAAACTGCCCACTTCTACTATATCTCCATCTTTAGAATTTATTTCTGATAAAATACCATCTATAGGAGACGGGACTTCTAAATTAACTTTGTCTGTTTCTAGCTCGACAATAGCTTCATCAGCCATAACAGCATCACCTTCTTTTTTCAGCCACTTCGCAACTGTTGCTTCTGTAATACTTTCACCTAAAACTGGTACTAAAATTTTTTCACTCATTTTTATTCAAAAACCTTATTGATAATTTCTTGTTGTTGTGAAATATGTCTTTTTGCATAACCTGTGGCTGTAGATGCATCTGGACTTCTTCCTATATAAGAAATTTCGTTATTATTAGCGTTAATAGTATCTAATGTCCATTGTATATAATCTCTCACTGAAAACCATGCACCCATATTTTTTGGTTCTTCCTGACACCAATAAAATTTACTACTTTGGGCATACTTTTTTAACTCTTTAACTAAATTTTTTGCTGGAAAAGGATAAAGTTGTTCGATCCTATATAAAACAACATTATTTTTTTTTAACTTCTCTCTCGCATCTAATAGGTCAAAATAAACTTTTCCAGAGCACAAAATTACTTTCTTAATTTTTGAACTTTCCTCAAGTTCAATAAATCCATTTTTTTGATTAAGTGCATGATCCTCTAGAACTTTATGAAAAAAAGTATCTTTACCAAAATCTTCAATATTTGAAACGCAAAGTTTGTTTCTTAATAAGGATTTTGGAGTCATTACTATTAATGGCTTTCTAAAATCTCTATGCATTTGTCGTCTTAGAGCATGATAATAATTTGAAGGTGTTGTACAATTTACTATCTGTAAATTATCATTAGCACATAATTGTAAAAATCTTTCTAATCTTGCTGAAGAATGTTCTGGCCCCTGGCCTTCGTATCCATGTGGTAAAAGCATTACCAATCCTGATGCTCTTGTCCATTTTCTTTCTCCAGAAGCAATAAACTGATCGATAACAACTTGAGCTCCATTTGCAAAATCACCAAATTGTGCCTCCCAAAGAGTTAGGGTATTCGGTTCGACTAAACTATACCCATATTCAAAACCTAAAACTGCAAGCTCTGATAAAAAACTATCAATTACCTCAAATCTTTTTTGATTTTTAGATATGTTATTAAGTGGTATATATCTTGAGCTATCATCTTGGTTTTTTAAAACTGAATGCCTTTGACTAAATGTTCCTCTTGCAGAATCTTGCCCAACAAGTCTTACAGGATATCCTTCTTCTAATAATGAACCAAATGCTAAGGCCTCTGCTGTTGACCAA
This sequence comes from Candidatus Pelagibacter sp., assembly GCA_013204495.1. Lineage (GTDB taxonomy): Bacteria > Pseudomonadota > Alphaproteobacteria > Pelagibacterales > Pelagibacteraceae > Pelagibacter. Next base: position 4,669 of record JABMNQ010000022.1, on the reverse strand, counting down.
TCAATTCCTGAACCTTTGGTAACTGAATTTTTTCTTTGCTCTAAAATTTTTTGTATAGTTTTATGTATTTTTTTTTCACTTGGTATAGTGCAAATTTTATCAGAAATTTCTTTTAGCTTACTAATATCATAGCCACTAACACCTTTTTTATCCTTGCCTCTTTCGGGTTTATATCTTGACCAAGTTCCTTCAAACCTTTTAATTTTTGGCTGATACTCTTTTGCGCTCTTATATTGTTGGTCTAATAAATTTTTAAAGTCTTTAATTTTTTCATTTAAATTTTCTTCTGTAATAGTGCTTTCATTTACCAATTGACCTCCATAAACTTCCACAGGACTTGGGTGTGATCTAATTTTTTTATACATTAGTGGTTGAGTAAATGAAGGTTCGTCTCCTTCATTGTGGCCAAATCTTCTGTAACAAATTAAATCTATTACAACGTCTCTGTTAAATTTTAATCTAAATTCCGTTGCAATTCTTGTAGCATAAACAACTGCTTCTGGATCATCTCCGTTAACATGAAGTATTGGGGCTTCAACCATTTTTGCGACATCCGAAGGGTATGGAGAAGATCTTGCATACTCTGGGCTGGTTGTAAAACCAATTTGATTATTAACAATAATATGTATTGCACCTCCTGTATTATGACCTGACAAGCCTGACATAGCAAAACATTCAGCTACAATGCCTTGTCCTGCAAAAGCAGCATCGCCATGAATTAAAATTGGAATAACTTTATTTCTTTCATGATCTTCATGAAAATATTGTTTTGCCCTTGTCTGCCCCAACACAACTGGGTTAACCGCCTCTAAATGTGAAGGGTTGTCAGTTAAACTTACATGAACACTATTACCATCAAACTCTCTATCAGAGGAGGCCCCTAAGTGATATTTTACATCACCAGCCCCATCTTTTGAGGGAGAGCTAAAATCACCTGCAAATTCATTAAAAATTCTTTTATAAGATTTTTGTAAAACATTAGCCAATACATTTAATCTTCCTCTGTGGGACATTCCAATTTTAATTTCTTTAACCTTAGACTGTCCTCCAATTTTAATTATTTGTTCCAATGAAGGAATTAAGCTTTCTGCTCCATCTAATCCAAATCTTTTTGTACCAACATATTTTATGTGTAAAAATTTTTCAAAACCTTCCGCTTGAATCAATTTATTTAAAATTGCTTCTTTGCCTTCTTGAGTAAATTGAATAGCAGTATCATCTTTTTCTATTCTGTCTCTAATCCATTTCCTTTCGACTGGATTTGAAATATGCATATATTCATAACCAATTGGTCCGCAATAAGTTTTTTTTAAAAATTCTAATATTTCTCTAATATTAGAATGCTTTTTATTAATCACTCCATCTAAATAAATTTTGCTATTATAATCTTCTTTTTTAAAACCATAATAATCTGGATGTAATTCATCCAGATATTCTGTTTTCATCATTCCTAATGGGTCAAGCTTAGCTAGTAAATGTCCTCTCTGTCTGTATGCTCTAATTAGAGCGACTGCTCTTATTGAATTATTATTAGTTTTAATTAAATCATCCGAACTAACTACATTGGTAGTATTTTCTTTTGAGATTATTTTTTCTTCTTGTTCAATTTTTTTTTGAAGTTCGTCAATATCAATCTTTTTTTTTAGGCTCCATGAAGGTCCATTAATTTCTTTAGCTACAATATCTAAATCTTCTCCCATAGCTTCAAAATAATGTTGCCAACTTTCGGGAAGGTCCTTATCTTTATTGATAAACCTTACATACATTTGTTCTATAAATGCACTATTTGATTTACTAAGAAATGAGGTTTTTTCGAATTCGAGATTTTTTGATGATGACATCTGCTTTATTGATATAATATCAGATAAATATTTTTCAATTAGATAATTTATTAAATAGCGTTTTACCTAACTCAGATGGTGATTTAGCGATTGCAATTCCGCATTCTTCCATCTTTTTAATCTTATCCTCTGCTCCGCCTTTGCCACCAGATATAATTGCACCAGCATGACCCATTCTTCTTCCTGGTGGAGCTGTAATTCCAGCTACAAATCCAACCATAGGTTTTTTTATTTTATGGTTTTTAACAAATTCCGCTGCTTCTTCTTCCGCAGAACCACCAATTTCTCCTATCATAAGGATAGATTTTGTCTCTTCATCATTTAAAAATAAATCCAAACAATCAATAAAATTTGTTCCATTTATTGGGTCTCCACCAATTCCTATACAAGTAGATTGTCCTAATCCATTTTCAGTTGTTTGTGCAACCGCTTCATAAGTTAAAGTTCCAGATCTTGAAACAATTCCAACAGAACCTTTTTTGTGAATATTTCCAGGCATAATTCCAATTTTACATTCATCAGGTGTGATTATTCCGGGACAATTAGGTCCTATCAATCTACTTTTTGAATTATTTAGTTTTTGTTTAACGCGTAGCATATCTTGAATTGGTATACCTTCGGTAATACAAACTATAAGCTCAATGGAAGCATCAATAGCTTCTATTATAGCTGCTGCTGCAAATTTTGCTGGCACATAAATCATAGTTGCATCAGCACCAACTTCTTGTTTAGCTTCAGCTACAGTATTAAATACTGGACGTTCAAGATGTTTTTGTCCTCCTTTTTTTGGAGTAACTCCGCCAACAAGATTAGTTCCGTATTTTATAGCTTGTTCTGAATGAAAAGTTCCATGTGCACCTGTAAAACCTTGACATATAACTTTTGTATTTTTATTAATTAAAACTGACATATTATTTTATTGCCTCTACTATTTTTTGTGCAGCATCATCTAAATTCTCCGCTGAAATTAATTTTAATCCTGAGTTATCTAAAATTTCTTTTCCTTCTTTAAAGTTTGTTCCCGCAAGTCTAACTACTAACGGAACACTTATGTTTATTTCTTTTGCAGCATCTACAACGCCTTGTGCAAGAACATCACATCTCATTATTCCACCAAAAATATTTATTAATATGCCTTTAACATTTTTATCTGAAAGAATTATTTTAAGTGCAGCAGCAACTTTTTCTTTTGAAGCTCCTCCACCTACATCTAAAAAATTTGCTGGCTCTTTTCCATATAGCTTAATTATATCCATTGTTGCCATTGCCAAACCTGCTCCATTAACCATGCAGCCAATACTTCCATCTAGTTTTATGTAAGCAAGATCGTGTTTACTTGCTTCTATTTCTGCTGGATCTTCTTCGTTTAAATCTCTTAACTCTATAATTTCAGGATGTCTAAATAAGGCGTTAGAGTCAAAATTAACTTTTGCATCTAAGCAAATTATATTTTTTTCTTTAGTTAATATTAATGGGTTAACCTCAACCATATTGGCATCAGTACCTAAAAACATATTATAGACTGATTTAATTAGCGCTGTTGCTTGTTTTTTTGCATCATCAGTTAAATCATAAATTTTAATTATTTTCTCACAATCTACGTCTGAAATCTCATCAGTAATTTCTATTTTTGTTGTTATAATTTTTTCAGGTGTTTTATCTGCAACTTCTTCAATATCCATTCCCCCTTGATCACTAGATATAAATGCAATTTTTGAACTTGCCCTATCAACCAAGCAGGATAAATAAAATTCTTTATCTATATTAGAAGATTCTTCCACATATAATCTTTTTACCTCTCTACCTTCAGGACCTGTTTGATGTGTTACAAGTATTTTTCCCAATAATTCTTTAGCAGCAGTATTTAATTCATCAATAGTATTTAAAATTTTAACACCACCTGCCTTACCTCTTCCACCAGCATGAATTTGTGCTTTTAAAACAAATTTTTCTGTTTTTAAGGACTTTGCTTTTTCAATTAAATCTTCAACAGTAAATGCAAAAACTCCCTCTGGAACAACCGCACCATATTTTCTTAAAATTTGTTTTGCTTGGTGCTCATGAATGTTCATGATTTAATTAGATAAATCTGGATCTATTTTTGATGCAGCTTCCCATAAGGCTTTAACAGCGTCTATTGAATGCATAAATTCTTTTTTTTCTTTCTCGTCTAAGTCTATTTGTTCTATTTTCTCAACTCCATCTTTTCCAATGATCACTGGAACCCCCGCATAAACATTCTCAACCCCGTACTCTCCATTTAATTGAGCCGCACATGGAAGTAATTTTTTTTCATCTTTTAAATATGCTTCTGCCATCTGCACACCTGAAGCTGCAGGCGCATAAAATGCTGAGCCTTTTTCCAAATATTTAACTATCTCTGCGCCACCATCTCTAGTTCTTTGATTAATCTCCTCTAATCTTTCTGCAGATATTTTTCCTTCTTTAACAAGGTCTAATAATGGTTTTCCAGAAACTTTTGTAAATCTAGGTAGCGGTACCATGGTATCACCATGACCTCCCATAACCATTGCTTCTATTTCTTTTACAGGAACATTTAATTCTAATGATAAAAATAATTTAAATCTTGAACTATCTAAAATTCCTGCCATGCCCACAACTTTATTAGCAGGTAAGCCAGAAAATTTTTGAAAAGCCATTACCATCACATCTAGTGGGTTTGTAATACATATAATAAATGCATTGGGTGCATTTTTTTTAATACCTTCTGCAACTTGTTTAATAATTTTTAAATTTATACCTAGTAAATCATCTCTACTCATGCCTGGTTTTCTTGGAACGCCTGCCGTTATTATTATTACGTCAGA
>JABMNQ010000021.1 GCA_013204495.1 Candidatus Pelagibacter sp. | reverse complement strand
CTCGGCAGCAGATGTCGCAAAGCCTGATCTTAGGCTATGACCAGAATAATTTTTACTATCTATTCCAGTCAAGCTTAAGTATTCTTTGATAAGTAAAGCTACTGTTTGGTCTGTTAACCTATTTTCTGATAACTTTGAACCTTTAATAAACCTCCTAAACAAAGGGCCTGAGGTTATCTTTGATATCTCTATCCAGTTTTTCAATGATACTACGGGGCAATATTGAGAACTTTCGAAGTAGGGCAGTGCTTTTGTAAAACCTTCACCAAATTGGTCTGTTTTAGACCTTTTAATATTAATTTTTAAGCCTTCTGGAACGAAATCGAGATCATCCCAGTCTAAAGAAACTATCTCATTTCTACGAAATCCACCTGAAAAGCCAATTAAGATTATAGATCTATCCCTTAATTTTTTAATTTCTTCCTTATCTTGTTCATCTATAGTATTAATTAATTGTTTTAAATAACTGATTAATAAAGGTTTTTTACCATTTTGAAAGCTACCTTTTCTTCTTTTAATACCCATGATATTTTCAATTATTGCAGGATGTTTTGTATCTAAATAATGACCTTTTAGTTTATGAATTACGCCTATTGATACCAGCCTGCGCTTTAAAGTGCTCATTTTGACTTCTTTTGTTGATAAATGAGTCAGATATAATGAAACTATTTTTGGCTCAGATGGTAGAGACTTAAAACCATTCTGTGAACAGAATAAACCAAAATCATTGAAGTCTGATTTGTAAGCTCTTACAGTATTAAGAGCTTTAGAGCTTTGTAGGTTTAATAATGTTTCTTCTTGTAAAGCTTTTATGTCTGTAATTATATCATTCATATTTATTACTATTGATAACCTTTAATTATCGTTAGTAATATATTAAGTTTTTTAAGATGTCAATAGTATAAATTTATAATATGTCAAAAGAAATAGGATTTATTATTTGTTTAATTTTGATGGCTTTAGTATTTAGTTTTACAGATTAATGATATTATTCATAAATTTAAAAGATATAATTAAAGTAAATGATTAGGAAACTAGAGCAAAACGATAAGCAAAATTGGTCTAAATTATATAATGGTTATGCCGATTTTTACAAAGTTCCAATGAATACGATTATTTTAGACACTCTTTGGAACTGGATTCATGATGAAAACCATATTCTTAACGGTATTTGCTTTGAATTAGAGTGTAAAATCGTTGGAATTGCCCATTATAGAACAATGCCAAGACCAATTAAGGGTAAATATATTGGTTTTTTAGACGATTTGTTTGTAGACCCAGAATTTAGAGGTCAAAAAATAGCTCAGAAGCTTATTAGCCATCTAAAATCCTTATCTAAATCCAATAATTGGAATGGAATTCGTTGGATCACCCACTCTTCCAATGAAAATGCTAAGAAATTATACGATAAAATAGCCAACAATACAGGTTTTGAACTCTATGAACTTAAAGGGGACTAAGTTTCAGCTAAAAGTCTGGAATTACTTGAACAAAATACCTAAAGGCAAAGTTAGGACTTACTTGGAAGTTGCTAAAGCCATTGGAAAACCTAAGGCATCCAGAGCTGTTGCTAATGCAGTGGGGAAAAACCCTTATCCTCCTAAAATAGCTTGTCATAGGGTGATCAGGTCTGACGGAAGCCTCGGCGGATACTCTGGAAAAGGTGGAATTCAACAAAAACGACGTTTATTGAGATATGAAAAGGTATTCATAAAATAGTACTTTTAACCTTTAAAAACGTCAAAAAGCATTGATATTAAACACTTTTTAGATATTTAGACATATTTTTGTCTAATTGCAGTAATGCATCCTTCAAGTTGTACTGCAAATAGACTTTTAGCTAAAATAGACCGTCCTATGGACGTTTAAACGGCATATTCTCATACTGCATTGCTCTACTTGTCAACAATAGCAACGATTATAGAAAGATTAAAAAAGACCATTTTACTGGTTTTTTTAACCCCCTATTCTACCTAATAAATAATCTAATTTTCACTAAACTACCCTGTAAAATGAAATAAGCATTTAATATCAATACAAAATAATCATTTTGCCTAGCTTATAAAACTATATTTAATTTCCTAAAATTAAAATTTCTCAATTTTCACTTTTTCAACTATAAAAAAAATACTTATGCTATTTTTATTGTATTATAGTACAATTTTAGTAAATATAATTTAACTATTTTTTTAATATTATTATATTTTATTTGAAATTTAATATATTTACAATATTATATTTAAATTAATAATTTCAATAGTTTAAAAAAATTTATTAAAGTATAACATTAACTATTAGTAAATAGATAATACCTAATTAATTAGACTTAATATAAATTTCTCTCCTTGAAATATACAACCCACTAAGAACAATTATAAATAAACCAAGGTAAGTCCAGTTATCAGGCAATTCATTAAAGAAATAATAGCTGATAACGATATTAGTAATAATCTCAGTATATCCTAATGGAGCCAGTTTAGATGCGTCAGCATATTTTAATGATAAAATTATAAAAAGATGAGCTACAGAGGCTATAAGACCTATTATAGCCATCATAAACCACTCATTAAGGCTTGGATTAACCCATACAGATGGCATAAATAAACTAAATATGAGTAACCCTACTACCCCTGTAAATAAGAGTGTTAAAAGCGAGTTGTCTGAGGTGCTGAGCTTTCTGGTTATTACTAAATAAAATCCATAACATATACCACACGCTAATGCCGATAAAGTAGCTAAATTTACCTCTAAAAATCCAGGTCTAATAACTATAAGGGTTCCAGAAAAACCTATCAAAACTGCAGTCCATCTCCTAATACCTACTTTTTCTGCTAGAAAAAATGGTGATAGTGCTGTGCAAGTTATTGGAGCAATGAATGCTAACGTTAAAGCTTTTGGAAGTGAAATTACTGATATGGAATAAAAAAAACATAACGTAGAAAAAGCAAGTATTATACCTCTAACTGATTGTAAAACAGGCCTTTTGCTCAAAACAATGGTTTCCCTATAGAAAAATAACATTAAAGAAAATGTAAAAACAACAGTAAAAAAATATCTAGCCCATGTTATTTGCAACACAGGGATAGTTGCAGTTAAATGTTTCGCAAATGCATCCATTACTGGGACTATCATCCATGCTGATGCATTTAATATTATTGCCTTCATTTTGAAGAAAAAGATTACTTCTTAATTGAAGTATTTTAAAGCAAAGAATACAGTTATTGGAACTGTAATAAATGACATAAGAGTTGAAACAACAATCATGCTTGCGATACTATCAACAACCTTTTTTGAAGAATAAAGTGATCCAACCAAATATGTCAAAACAGCACTTGGCATAGAGCATTGGATTAATAAAACCCCTGCCGCAAATCCTGATAAATTAAAAGTTTTTATAATAGTAAAACCGATTATTGGTCCAATTATAACTCTAGCTATAGATGAAATTAAAGCAGATTTAAGTGAAAAAACTTTAAATCTAGTTAAAGCAATTCCTAAGGACATTAGAATTAAAAATATAGCAGCATAAGTCAGCATCATTGTGGTATTGATTAAAAAAACAGGAGTTTTTATTTCAAAGTATAAAAATATAACTGATATTATTATTGCATAAAAAGGAGGGCTTTTAATTAAAAGAGTTAAATCAAATTTTTTACTAGCTAAAAAAACACCTAAAGTGAAATGAAATAGTATAACCAATGATGATATTGTGGCAGCTATACCAAGACCTTGACTGCCATATGCAAAAAGGCAAATTGGTAAACCCATGTTTCCTGTATTTGGTAAAATAAATGGAGGTAGTTCTGTAATTGTATCTTTATTTAGAAATTTAAGAAATATAATGCCTGTAATTACAAAACCAAAAATTGCTAATAAAGAATACCAAAAATATTCTACAAAAATATTAAATGTTAATCCTGTTGTTGTGACGGCATAAAAAACCATGGCGGGGCTTCCTATATTAGCTGCAAAATTTGCAATAAAAGAAGTATCTAATTTAGGGTTTTTTTTACCCAAATAATAACCAGTGCCTACTATAAAAAAAACAGGAAATAAAACTTCAAAAAGTTTTAAATAAATATCCATTAATTATATAATCGAATTAGTATAGGAAATTTGAGAATATCTTTATCTTTTTTGAAGATAGATAGACAATTCTTTGAGTTAAGTTCAGTTGTTTTGTGGGTAATAATAACAATTGTAGCTTTATTGTTTTTTTTATTAGGAGTTTGAATTAATCTCTTTATCGAAATTTTATACTTAGCTAGTCTATTGGTAATAGTTGATAAGACACCAGGCTTATCTTTAACTTCAAATCTCAAATATAGAGAATTGACATAATTATTAACATTGTAACATTTAATTGATTTACGTTTACTGCCAGGTATACCAAATGGCTTCTTAATATTGCCTCTTAAAATTGAAAGTAGGTCTGATAACAAGGATGAAGATGTAGGACCTGGACCAGCTCCCTCCCCTTGTAATATACTCTCACCTACTGGTTTTCCTTCAATTATAACAGCATTCATCACACCATGAACATTACCGATGTATGATTTTTTACTTACCATGCAGGGATGAACAGTTTCAAAAAGTTCATTATTTTTAAGTTCAGATATACCTAACAACTTAATACGTAGGTTTAACTGGTTAGCTATTTCAATATCTTTTAATTCAATTTTCTCAATTCCTTGCATTAAACATTTATGTTTAGAAATTTTTGTATTAAAAGCTAGAGCAGATAAAATTCTCACTTTTGCAAAGGCATCAGAACCATTTAAATCTAACTTAGGATTACCAGGCTCAGCATATCCTAGTTTTTGAGCTTTTTTTAAAATATTTGAAAAATTATCATTTAAGTTTTCCATCTCAGATAGAATATAATTAGATGTACCATTTAAAATCCCATAAACTTTTGAAATTTTATTAGTGGCCAGTCCTTCTTTTATAGATCTTAGTATTGGAATACCTCCTGCAACAGAGGCCTCAAATTCAAGGTTAACATTATTATCTTCAGCTAATTTTGCTAAATAATCACCATGTTTAGAAATTAATGCTTTATTTGGAGTAATAACATGAATTTTATTTTTTAAAGCAGTTTCAACAACTTTTTTAGATATACCATCAGAGGTACCAATTGCTTCAAATAAAATATCAACTTTTTTTGACTTAAAAATATCTAATGGATTTTTAAAAAAAATATTCTTATTAACTTTAAATTGTCTTTTCTTTTTAATGTCTCTTGCTGATACAGCTACTACGTTAATTTTTTTACCAGTTTTAAGCTCTATTTCTTTTCTTTTGGTATTTAGTTCATTTAATAAATAAATCCCAACTTGGCCTAACCCTACTACAGCAATGTTTATATTAATTTTCATCTAATTGTTAATATCTGGATAATCTGAATTTTCAGAATAGTCTTTAAGAAATAAGTTAAACTCATCAAATGTCATTTTTTTAAAATCGTCTGTCTTATTTAATATTTTAGAAAGTTTTTCATTTTCAACAGATTTTTTAATTGGATCTTCATTCCAATATGCTGAGTTTTTATCTAAAGAACAAGACGTTAAAATCAAAAGTAATGGTAGAATAAGGTACTTCACTTTAAACCCTTCATTTCATTAAAACCGAATCTAATATTCATATTTTGTATGGCCTGACCTGCACCACCTTTAATTAAATTATCAATTGATGATAAAATAATAACTCTATTTTTATACTTAGTTTCGCAAATTGATATATAGCAATTATTTGTATTAATTACGTCATTTGTGCTTATTAAAGAATTTGTTTTAAAAATTTTAACGAATCCTTTTTTAGAGTATTGATCATTTAAAGTTTTTTCTAATCTTTTAATATTTATACCTTTATTAAGATCAACATAGATTGTGCTTAATATCCCTCTGAACATCGGAGTTAAATGTGGGGTAAAAGTAAAAGTTAATTTCTTTTTAGTAAAATTATCTAACTCTTGTTGAATTTCAGAATTATGTCTATGAAAACCAACACCATAAGCACTTAAAGATTCATAAAGATTTTTATCTTTATATTTTTTATGTACTCCCCTGCCAGCACCCGAATAACCAGATTTAGAATCTATAATAATATTATCTACTTTAATTAGATTATTCTTAATTAATGGAATAAGTGGTAAAAGCACTGATGTTGGATAACAGCCAGGACAACCAATAATATTAAAATTTTTAATTTTATTGCCCGTAATTTCAGGTAAAGAATAAATAGATTTTTTGATATTGGAAATTGATTTATGTTTTTGCTTGTACCATTTTAAATATGATGAAGCATTATTCAGTCTGAAATCAGCAGCTAAATCAATTAACACATTATGTTTTAATAAATCATTAGAAATAGTTTGTGCCTCACCATTGGGTAATGCTGTAAAAACTAAATCTACATTATTTAAAAATGATTTATTGTATTTAACTATTTTCGGTAATTTCTTTGAGTTTAATAATTTTTCATAAGTGCTAATATTTTTACCCACAGAAGAACTGCCACAAAGATATTTAATATTAACATTATCATGCTTGATAAGTAATTTTATTAATTGAATACCGATGTAACCTGTAGATCCAGAAACTAACACATTAAGCTTAGTCATCGTTTATTATAACCGTTTTGAAATAAAAAAGAATTATCTTTTAGAGAATTGGAAGCTTCTTCTAGCTTTTTTACGACCTGGTTTTTTTCTTTCTACAGATCTAGAGTCTCTGGTGTTAAGTTTTTCGGTCTTAAGGACTGCTCTATTTTCAGAATCAAATAAAATTAAGGCTTTAGCTATACCATGAACCATTGCACCTGCTTGACCGGTATGACCACCTCCAGCAACACTACATCTAACATCATACTCTGTAGCTTGCTTTATAATTTCAAAAGGTCTTGTAATCTGCATCTTGTGACTACCGCTGGTAAAGTACTCATCCATAGTTCTTCCATTAACATAAATTTTACCAGTACCTTTTTTTAACCAAATTTTAGCAATAGATTTTTTTCTTCTACCTGTTGCATATTTGCTATCTTTAAAATCTAATTTAATTTTAGGTTTTTTTGTAGTTGTTTGAGCTGTAGCTTCCATATTAATTTCTTATTAAATTTTTACTGTTTAGTTTACCTAAATCTAAAAGTTTTGGGTTTTGAGCGGCGTGCGGATGGTCTTCGCCAGCATAAATTTTAACTTTAGTTAATTGTTTTCTACCTAATACACCACCAGGTAACATTCTTTTAATAGCTAATTTTAAAGTTTCTTCAGGTTTATTTTTTTCTAATAATTTCTCTGGAGTTATTTCTTTAATTCCACCAGGGTGACCAGTGTGTCTATAATATTTTTTGTCTTTAAACTTTTTTCCTGTAAATTTTGCATGCTCTATATTTTTAACTACAACAAAGTCACCATCATCCATGTGCGGTGTGAAAGTAGTTTTGTTTTTCCCTCTAACAATCATTGCAATAATAGAAGCCAATCTTCCAACTACAGCATTTTTTGCATCTATTTCGAACCAGTTACTAGTTAATTCACTACTTTTTAGAAATTTTGTCATTGTGCGAGGATTAATACTATTAATAAATATAAAGTCAATTTTATATTTCTCTTGCAATACCAAGATTTAATGCTAATTTAATAGAGCCGATTTGTTCCTATTGCAGGCTAATATTTGCTAAAAAGGATTTTTTACCCACATTATCGGTAGGCGCATTTGAACTGTATTGTACGCCTTGCATTAAGCAAAAGTACTAAAAAAGGAGTATTAAGATGAGCACAAAAAGACAAAACCCAGAAACTATAGCAATACATGGCGGTGATTATAGAAATGATCCAACAACAAAAGCTGTAGCCGTTCCAATTTATAGAACAACTTCATATCAATTTGATAGCACCGAACATGCGGCTAATCTTTTTGGATTAAAGGAATTTGGTAATATTTACACAAGAATCATGAACCCAACAAATGATGTGCTTGAAAAAAGACTTGCAGCATTAGAGGGGGGATTAGCAAGTTTAACCGTTTCATCTGGACAAACTGCTTCAACATTCGCAATTTTGAATGTCGCTCAGGCTGGGGATAACATTGTCAGTTCTACGGATCTTTATGGTGGAACTGTTTCTTTGTTTACTCACACTTTAAGTAAACTTGGTATTGAAGTAAGATATGCAGACCCAGCAGATCCAAAAAACTTTGAAAAAGCTATTGATGATAAAACAAGAGCTTTTTATGGTGAAACTTTACCAAATCCATATCTAAGAGTCTTTCCAATAAAGGAAGTTTCTGACATTGGAAGAAAATACAATATACCTTTAATAGTAGACAATACAGCCGCTCCTATCATCTGTAAACCTATAGAACATGGTGCAGCAGTAGTCGTTTATTCTCTTACAAAATACATTGGTGGTCATGGTACGGTAATAGGTGGAGCATTAGTTGATGGTGGTAATTTTGACTGGACAGCAGATCCAAAAAGACAACCATTGTTTAATGAACCTGACGCGAGTTATGGTGGTGTAGTTTGGGGTAAGGCAGTACCAGAATTAACTGGTGCCAATGTATCTTTTGTAGTTAAAGCTAGAGTTACAATTTTAAGAGACCTTGGTGCAGCCTTAGCGCCTGACAATGCTTTTGCCATTATACAGGGACTTGAAACTGTATCATTAAGAATGAAACAGCATTGTTCTAATGCGGAAAAAACTGTTGAATATTTATCCAAACATAAAAATGTTGCTAGAGTAATCTATCCAACTAAATATGATGGAGAAATAGGCGAAAGAGCAAAGAAATATCTTAAAGGAGGAAATGGTGCTTTGGTTGGTATAGAACTAAAAGGCGGTATTGAGTCAGGTAAGAAATTTATAGAAGCCTTAAAAATGTTTTACCATGTTGCAAATATTGGCGATGTAAGAAGTTTAGCTATTCATCCTGCGTCAACTACTCATAGCCAATTAAATGAGAAGCAATTAATAGCAGCAGGTGTTACGCCTGGATATATAAGACTTTGCATTGGTATAGAACACATAGATGATATCATCGATGATCTTGACCAAGCATTAAAAGCTTCTTAAGGATTTTTACCAAATCTAAAAGGAATACTTGAGGTTTTATATAAAATAACGAGATACGATGTTAATACAAAAATAGATCCAAGCTGGTGTAGTGAAGCATATTTAATCTCTACACCAGATTTTAAAGTTATAATACCTAAAAAAATTTGAATAAATAAGGCTAAATCAAAAAATATTATATTTTTTATCCCAATCCTATTTTTTAGAAATAAATAGTTCATTATTAAAATAAGCATCACAAGCATATAGGCGGTAAATCTGTGGAAAAATTGAATAATAGAGGTATTGTACAATAATTCTGAAGTAAATAAATCTCTAAATAGAACATCGCTAGGAAAAAAAGTACCATTCATATCTGGCCAGGTATTATAAATTAAACCTCCATCCAGGCCTGAAAGAAAAGCACCCAATACAATTTGTAAAATAATTAGTTTAAAAATGAATAAAAGAAATAAGTTTGAAATTTTAATATCAAATTTTTTAGTATTAAAACAATCTAAAATATACCAAAAAATTAAAGATAAAATAAATAAAGCTAATGAAAGATGAAGTGCTAATCTAAAATGACTGACGTCATTATTTTGAGTTAGTCCGCTTGAAACCATAAACCATCCTATAAAACCCTGAAGACATATTGCAAAAAATATCCAAAAATATTTATTGGAATAGAATTTTGTATTCCTAAATTTAATCCAAAAAATAAAAAGTGGTATAATTGTAAATAGACCAACAATTCTTGCTAATATTCTATGAGCATATTCCCAATAAAAAATCACCTTAAATTCATGTAGAGACATACCGTAGTTAATATTTTTATACTCTGGTATTTTTTTATACTCTAAAAAATATTGGTTCCATTCATTAGAGTTGAGAGGTGGTAATATTCCAGTAAATAATTCCCATTCAGTAATAGATAAACCTGAATCGGTTAATCTAGTAAGGCCACCAACTGCAACCATGAGAACAATTAATAAAAATAGTCCTATTAGCCACATCTTTAAATATTTTATATACTTGTCGCTATTTACAAACATAAATTATACTTATAATAATTATCTTAATAACCAATTGATTAAATGTCGCCTACTAATAAAAAAAAATTAAAACAACTAAGGATAAAACTTGATAAGCTGGATAATGAATTACTTAAAATAATTAAGAAAAGATCCCTTTTAGTAAATGAAGTTTTAAAAGTAAAAGTCCATAAAAAAGAGATAATCGATCAACCGAGAATAAAATTTATACTTAACAAAATTAAAAAAAAATCAATTCAGTCCAAAATAGACCCAAAAATCACAAACAGAATATGGAAAAATATGATTTGGTCTTTTATAGATTATGAAAAAAGGAATTTTAAGAAAAAATAAATTATTTACTATGCGGCGGTAGTTTCTTTTCTACAAACATTTCATGTTTTCTTGTAGAGGGGTTGTACTTCATAGCTGATAATTTAACTTTCGCTTTTTCACCACCGGCAGGTTTTTTAACATAATAGAAAAAAGGACTATCGGGTTTAGCTTCTGGTACTAACCTAACTTTAACGTGGGTTTTTTTTGCCATTTTATTTTAATTTTTTTAATTGTTTTATTAAATCAGAAATTTTTTTAACTTTATTTTTGATATTATAATCAGCATTTATAGAATTATTTGGAAATTCGTCAAGTTTTAAAGATTTATCAGAATTAAGAACTTTTTTAACACCATTAATTGTCATTCCCTGATCTTTAAGTAAATATTTTACTTTTTTTAGGACCTCAATAGCTTGATTGTTGTAATACCTCCTGTTCCCGTTAAAAATCTTTGGCTTAATCTGCTTAAATTCTTTTTCCCAATATCTTATAGTATGCGTGTTTAGGGTGCCCTTTTTTACATTGACTAAATCTAAAATCTTAGCCACCTCTCCTATTGATTTATAAGCATCTGTACTTTTATGAATCATTCTTAGAATTTACTAAATCTTTAAATTCTTTAGAAGCTTTAAATAAAACAACATCTCTGTCTGATATAGTTTTTTCTTCTTTAGTTTTTGGATTTCTTCCTATTCTACTTTTTTTGGTCCTTACAGAAAAAGTACCAAATTTTGAAAGTTTAAGTTTTTTTTCACTTTTTAAATTTTCTAAGATGGTCGATAGAAAATCATCAATTAAATTTTCAGAAATATTTTTTGAGAAACCAATTTGCATATAAACTGAATTAATTAAATCTTTTTTAGTAAGGTTTATTCTTAACATTAAATAATATTATTTCTTATTTTTTCTATTAAATTTGCAGTTACAATTCTGGTACAAACACTTAATGAATTTGAAAAACCTATATAATCTGTTCCACCATGACTTTTTATAACGGGAGAATCTAATCCTATAAAAATAGCCCCATTATATAATCTTGGGTCGAATTT
>JABMNQ010000020.1 GCA_013204495.1 Candidatus Pelagibacter sp. | reverse complement strand
TACAAAGATAATTTTAAGAAAAAATTAAATTATTTCACACATGATACCCTACGATAAAAAATCCGGCAAAATTTGGTATAATAATGAGCTTGTTGATTGGGCTGATGCCAAGATTCATATATTAAATCATGGACTTCATTATGCTAGCTGCGTTTTTGAAGGTGAAAGAGTTTATGATAATAAAATTTTTAAATTAGAAGAACATACTACAAGACTTTTTTATTCCGCAAAAAGAATGGGAATTACAATTCCTTATTCTGAAAATGATATAAACAATGCATGCAATGAAATTATTTCTGTGCAAAATATTGAAAATGGATATGTAAGACCAATGGCCTGGAGAGGTAGTGAAATGATGGCAATTTCTGCGCAAAAAGCAAAAATTCATGTTGCTGTAGCTACTTGGGAATGGGGATCATATTTTGATCCTAAATTAAAAGTAAACGGCATTAGATTAAACATTTCAAATTGGAGAAAGCCAGCTCCTAACACAATACCTTGGGACACAAAAGCATCAGGCCTCTATATGATTAATACACTGTCAAAACATGAAGCAGAGCAACAAGGTTATACTGATTCTTTAATGTTGGATCATGAAGGAAATGTTGCAGAAGCAACTGGAGCAAATGTTTTTTTTAAAGATAAAAATGGTGAGATACACACTCCAATTCCAGATTGTTTTTTAGATGGAATAACAAGAAGAACTGTTATTGGAATCGCAAAATCAAAAGGGATTAAGATTCATGAGAGAAAAATTAAACCTGAAGAACTTAAAGATTTTGTTGGTTGTTTTTTAACAGGAACAGCAGCAGAAGTAACACCGGTATCTTGTATAGCCGATAATCAATTTAAAGTTTGTCAAATTATAATTGATTTAAATGAAAGCTATCAAGCTTTAGTTAGAAAAAAATAAATAAATTAATTTTTATTATCTTCAGACATTGCGTGATCAATGCCTTTTCTTAAATATTCATAACCTGTATATAAAGTTAAAAATGCCGAAAGCCAAAGCAAGGTTATTCCAATAGTTTGTGCGTTATAATCTTGAAAATTAAAAATTTTATTTCCAGTTTCACCTGTCAGTAAAAGAGCTATCGCAATCATTTGCAAAAAAGTTTTTAATTTAGCTAAATTAGAAACGGGCAGTCTTATTTTGCCCTTTGCCAGGAACTCTCTTAGCCCTGAAATTAAAATCTCTCTTGTTAGTATTATAATTGCTGCAATAACCTCGTAATGTTTAATTGTTCCACTCATAACAAGCAGTATTAGTGCTGTAGCAACAATAATTTTGTCAGCAATAGGGTCAAGTAATTCACCCAATTTAGACTCTTCACCCAACATTCTTGCAAGCATGCCATCCAAAAAATCAGTAAATGAAGCAACTACAAATAATGCAAAAGCGGTTAAATCACCATAAAAGCCAGGAAGGTAAAATGCTAGAACAAAAAATGGTACGATTATTATTCTACCAATAGTTAAAATATTTGGAATTTTTTTAAGCATAATTATTCGTGAAAAAAGTTATATATCTTTTTTGCTACTTTTTCCTCAACACCTTCAACTGATTTTATTTCGTCAAAACTAGCCGATTCAACGGCTCTAGCTGAACCAAAATGGTTTAATAATGCTCTTTTTCTAATTGATCCAATGCCATCAATTTGATCCAATAGAGATTTGGTAATTCCTTTTGCTCTTTTAGCTCTATGAGAATTAATAGCGAATCTATGCGCTTCATCACGCAGTCTCTGCATAAAAAATAGAGTAGGGTCATTCTTTTCAAATTTAAATGATTTTCCTTTGTAAAAAAAAGTTTCATCACCGCTATTCCTTAATTTCCCCTTAGCAATGGCTATCATGGGAAGGTCATGTAAGCCAAATTCATCTAATACTTCTTTGGCAGATGAATACTGACCTTTACCACCATCAATTAATATTAAATCTGGTAGAGTTAGATAATTCCCCTTTTCTAACATTGCTCTTTTAAATCTTCTTGTAAGAACCTCTTTTAACATGGCGAAATCATCTTGTTCAGCACCTTTCGTTTTAATATCAAATTTTCTATATCTTTTTTTGATAAACCCTTCATTTCCAAAAGTAATCATTGCGCCAACACTATTAGTTCCCGAGATATGACTGTTATCATAAACCTCAACTAAATTTAGACCATTTTTAAGATCAAATTTTTTGGCCACTCCGTCAAATAAATTTTTATTATTATTTGTTTCATATATTTTTCTATTAAGTGACTCTTTGGCATTTTTTTCAGCCATGGCAATAACCTTAGCCTTAGTTCCTTTTTTTGCTATATTGATAGAAATAGTGATACCTTCTTTTTTACTTAAAGTTTCTTCAATTAATTTTTTATCCTTTATATCTGTATTAATAATTATTAGTTTAGGAACATTTTTGTTTTCATAAAACTGCATCAAGAAAGAAGACATTATTTCAGAAATATCTTGATCAGGATCATGTTTTGGAAAATAAGCTTGGTTACCCCAATTTTGTTTAGACCTATAGAAAAATACTTGAATACACGTTTTACCAGATTCTTTGTAAGCAGCAATTACATCAGCATCAACAAGATTGGCTTCGTTAATTCTCTGCGATGATTGAATTATATTTAAAGATTTAATTCTATCTCTAAAAATAGAAGCCCTTTCGAAATCAAGTTTGTCACTTGCCTCTTCCATTTGTTGGGATAGGTTTTTTTGTATGTCTCTTGATTTGCCTGATACAAACTGAATTGCTTGATCAACAGATTTTTTATAATCTTCCTTATTTATATAATTAACGCAAGGTCCAGAGCATCTTTTTATCTGATAAAGGATACAAGGTCTTTTTCTATTCTTGAAGGTGCCATCATCACAAACTCGTATTTGAAATATTTTTTGGAGCATTTTAATTGTCCAATTTGCAGTGCCAGCTGACGCAAAGGGTCCAAAATAAAAACCTTCTTTATCTTTTTTCCCCCTATGCTTTGTAACTTGCGCCCATTGGTCTTTGTTACTAATAAAAACAAAAGGAAAAGATTTATCATCTTTAAGCAATATATTAAATTTAGGTTTATATTTTTTGATTAAATTAGCTTCTAGTAGAAGTGCTTCACTTTCATTAGCTGTAGTGGTTATCTCTAATTTAAATGTTTGGGACAACATTCTTTCAGTTCTAATGATATGATTTTTTTCAGCTACATAGCTTTTTAATCTATTGGGTAAGTTCTTTGCTTTTCCAACGTATAGAATATCATCCTTATGATTTAACATGCGATACACTCCAGGGCTTTTAGGAATTAATGGGAGCTCTTTTCTAATTACTTCTTTGCCTAATTCAGAGCTTTTCATGACTTCTTTTTTTGGTAATTTGAACACCAACAGAGGCACATTCTTTTATAATTTCTAATTTTTCAATTTGAAGCATAATTTTTCCAATTCTCTTATCTTTAAACAACACATCAAACACATCTTCAGCTAATGTTTCTAAAAAATTATAATGTTTATTTTTTGCAAGCTTTGTAATTAACTTTACGACCTGACCATAATTAACAATTGATTTAATATCTTTATCATTTGTTGGTTTTTTATCTTCATAGTCAATCTCTAAACTAAATTTTACTTTTTGAGATTTTTCTTTCTCAAAATCGTAATACCCAAGCTTTAAATCTAAAGTTAATTCTTTAATAAGAATCTTTTTTTCGTAATTAAATAAACTTTTATTTTTATCTATTTTAACAATATTTAAATTATTTCTTTTCATTCTTTTCCAATTACATCTGGTGTTTGCCAGTTTAAGCTTTGCCCACTATCTATTGCAATTACTTGACCTGTAATTGAACTGTTTTTGATAAAAAAGTCAACAGCAGAACATATATCTTTTACATTTACCTGTTGTTTTAATGGGGTTGCCAGGTATTGTTTTTTAAAATGTTTATCAGTTTGTCTTTTATTTTTAATAGTAGGACCTGGCGCTATTCCATTAACTCTTATATTGGGTGCAAGTTCCATAGCACTTGTTTTTGTTAGAGTGTAAAGTCCTGTTTTGCTTAAAGTGTAAGAAAAGAAAAACGGAGTTAATTTAAAAACTCTTTGATCAATTATATTAATAATATTGTTGTTTTTACCTTTAATATTTTTTGAAAACTCTTTTGTAAGGTATGCGGGTGCTTTTAAGTTAACATCTATGTGTTGGCTCCAACTTTTAGAAGTAAAGTTTTTAAGGTTATCATTTTCAAATAACGATGCGTTATTAATTAAGCAGTCAAAATATTTTAATTTTGATTTTGAAAACTTTATAAGCTTTTTTAGATCTTGTTCTTTTGCAAGATCACCCTTTATTAAATAAACTTTTGTTTTATTTTTTGATAATTCTTTTTTTAATTTTTCAGCTTCTGATTTAGAATTGTTGTAATGAATTACTATCTCAATTCCAGGTCCTGAGAGTTTTCTTGCAATGGCAGCACCCATTCTTGTTGCCGCTCCTGTAATAATTATTTTGTTTGCTTCCATTTTTTCTTACCTTTTTGTGCTCTTGTACCAGGTAAACCCATAGTTGATCTACCTTTAGGATAAACTCTATTTTCTTGATTATAGTGTTTAACCTTTGGATTTAATACAATTTCCAACTCTGATGCTTCAAGATTTCTTATTTCATCTCTAATTTTTGCAGCCTCTTCAAACTCAAGGTTCGTTGCAGCATCCTTCATCCTTTTGTTTAGTTGTTTTAAATGCTTCTTTAAATTGCCACCAATATTGTCACCTGTTCCAACTTTTAGATAATCTTTTTCATAAACACTTTGTAGAATATCGTTAATTTCTTTTTTAATAGAAGTAGCGTCGATATTATGTTTTTTGTTGTATGCGACTTGAATTGCTCTTCTTCTATCAGTTTCCTGTATAGCTTTTTTTATACTTTTGGTTTCTTTATCTGCATAAAGGATAACTCTACCTTCTAAGTTTCTTGCAGCCCTACCAATAGTTTGAACTAAAGAAGTTTCAGATCTTAAAAATCCCTCTTTATCAGCATCTAAAATTCCAACCAATGCACACTCTGGAATATCAAGCCCTTCTCTTAGAAGATTTATTCCAACCAATACATCAAATACCCCAAGTCTTAGGTCTCGCATGATTTCTATTCTCTCTAGTGTATCAATATCTGAGTGTAAATATCTTACCCTAATGCCATTTTCATGAAAATATTCAGTTAAATCTTCAGCCATCTTCTTAGTCAATGTTGTAACTAGTACTCTAAAATTTTTATCTATTGTTTTTTTGCATTCATGCATTAAATCATCAACTTGGTTTTTTGCAGGTTTTATTTCAACTGGTGGATCAATTAGACCAGTGGGTCTTATTATCTGTTCAACAAATTTACCTTTAACCTGCTCTAGTTCCCAAGGACCAGGCGTTGCTGATACAAAAATTGTTTGAGTTCTCATTGCATCCCATTCTTCAAATTTAAGAGGCCTATTGTCCATGCAAGAGGGTAATCTGAAACCATATTCAGCGAGATTACTTTTTCTAGATCTGTCTCCTTTGTACATTCCATTTAACTGAGGAACTGTAACGTGACATTCATCTACAAAAATAAGAGTGTTATCAGGAAAGTATTCAAATAGTGTTGGAGGAGGTTCTCCTGGTTTTCTTCCAGATAAAAAACGAGAATAGTTTTCAATACCAGCGCAAGATCCTGTTGCTTCAATCATTTCTAAATCAAACTTAACTCTTTCTTCTAATCTTTGTGCTTCAAGCAACTTATTTTGTTCTTTAAATTTTTTTAAAGTTACCTCTAACTCTCTTTTAATCTTAATAATTGCTTGCTCAATAGTTGGTTTAGGAGTGATGTAATGACTATTTGCATAAACCTTTATAACATCTAGATCTTTTAATAAGTCTCCAGTTAAAGGATCAAACTCTTCAATCTTTTCTAACTTGTCACCAAATAAACTTAACCTCCATGCTCTATCCTCAAGGTGTGAGGGAAATATTTCAACATACTCTCCTCTTGCCCTAAAAGTTCCCCTGTAAAAACTTTGATCATTTCTTTTATATTGTAAATTTACTAAAGTTTTTATTAATTGCTCTCTACTGTATTCATAATCTTTTTTTAAGCTTAGCGTCATCTTGCTGTATGCTTCAACGGAACCCAAGCCATAAATACAAGAAACACTGGCAACAATAATTACATCGTCTCGCTCCAGTAATGATCTAGTAGCTGAGTGACGCATACGATCTATTTGTTCATTAATTGACGCCTCTTTTTCGATATAAGTATCTGATCTTGGAACATAAGCCTCTGGCGTATAGTAATCATAGTAAGAAACAAAATACTCAACGGCATTTCCTGGAAAAAATGATTTCATCTCCCCATAAAGCTGAGCTGCTAGTGTTTTATTGGGTGCAAGTATAAGCGCCGGTCTATTAGTTTGCTCAATAACCTGCGCCATTGTAAAAGTTTTCCCCGAACCCGTCACACCAAGTAAGACTTGGTTTAATTCGTCTTTATTTGCGCCTTTAACTAATTGTTTTATTGCTTCAGGTTGATCACCAGCAGGCTTAAAATCTGTTACGAGTTTGAATTTTTTGCCACCTTCTAGTTTCTGGTGTATTTCTGGATTTTTACTTTGTATTTCAGTAATTAAATCTTGATAAGTATTTGGCATTATCTATAAAACTATTAGAATAAAAATATATTTCAATGAGCATTATATCAGATAATCTAAAAAAAATTAAACCATCACCAACTATTGCTGTAACTCAAAAGGCAAGAGAGTTAAAAGCTGCTGGAAAAGATGTTATAGGTCTTGGAGCAGGAGAGCCTGATTTTGATACACCGGATAATATTAAACAAGCGGCTATAAAAGCCATTAATGATGGTGATACTAAATATACGGCTGTTGATGGAACTCCAGCTTTAAAAGATGCCATTATTAAAAAATTTAAAAGAGAAAACAATCTAGACTACACAGTTGATCAAATTACAGTTGGTGCAGGTGGGAAGCACGTAATTTATAACGCTATGATGGCAACTTTAAATGAAGGAGATGAGGTGATTGTTCCAGCTCCTTACTGGGTTTCTTACCCTGATATGGTGCTACTAGCTGGTGGAACTCCAATTATTTTAGAGTGCAATGAAAAACAAGGATTTAAAATTAATCCAGCTGAATTAGAAAAATCTATAACAACAAAAACAAAGTGGATAATATTAAATTCACCCTCTAACCCAACGGGTGCTTGTTATACCGAAAGTGACATTAAAGAAATTGCAAATGTTTTAGCAAAACACCCTCACATTCACATTCTAAGTGATGATATCTATGAGCACGTAATCTATGAAGGTTTTAAATTTTTTACTATTGCGCAAATTGATAGCTTGAAAGAAAGAGTTCTCACAATGAATGGCGTAAGTAAAGCTTATTCAATGACTGGTTGGAGAATAGGCTATGCGGCCGGTCCTAAAGAAATTATTAAAGCAATTGCTAAAATACAGTCCCAATCAACAACTAATCCATCTTCAATCAGTCAAGCTGCAGCTGTTGAAGCTTTAAATGGAACTCAAGATTTTATTAAAGAAAGAGCAACTTCTTTTCAAGAAAGAAGAGACTTTGTTGTTAAAGCATTAAATGAAATAGATGGAATTGAATGTTTAAATCCAGATGGTGCATTTTATGTTTTTCCAAGTTGCAAAGGATTGATGGGGACAAAAGATACAAGTGGAAAAGAACTTAAAACAGACACTGATTTTGTTCAGTCTTTATTAGAGAATAGTGGTGTAGCAGTTGTTCAAGGTTCCGCATTTGGTCTAGAGGGTTTCTTTAGAATATCTTACGCAACTTCTATGGATAATCTTAAAAAGGCTTTAGAAAAAATATCTTCTTTTTGTAAAAGTCTTAAATAGTTTTTAATGAGATAAAAATTTTTCAGCTTCAAGTGCTGCCATACAGCCCATTCCAGCAGCAGTTACAGCTTGTCTAAAAGTTTTGTCTTTAACATCACCCGCAGCATAAACTCCAGGGATATTAGTTTCAGTAGAATCTGGTTTAGTCAATAAATAACCTTCTTTATCCATATCTAATTGCTCTTTAAAAAGAGCTGTTGCCGGATCGTGACCAATTGCAATAAATAAGCCATCAACTTTTATTTCTTCAACTTTATTTGTTTTTAAATTTTTAACTTTAATT
>JABMNQ010000197.1 GCA_013204495.1 Candidatus Pelagibacter sp. | reverse complement strand
GTTCAAAAGTTAGAGTTTTAACTGGGAGAGATAAAAAAAAAGAGGGTGAAGTAATTGAAATTGACAGGCCTAATAACAGAGTAAAAGTTCAAGGAATTAATATTGTGAAAAAGCACGTTAAAACAACAAAGGAAAAAAAAGGTGGAATAATCTCTAAGGAGAGTTTTATTCATATCTCAAACATTAAACTTATTGAAGAGAAATCAAAAACTAAAAAAACTGAGGCTAAGAAATAATGACACCTAGATTAAAAGAACTTTATTACAAAGAAATCCAACCACAGCTTAAAGAGAAGCTTGGATTTAAAAATACATACATGGGTCCAAAATTAAAAAAAGTTGTTATTAATATGGGTCTTGGTCTAGATGGTGCTGATGCAAAAATTATGAAGACTACAGAAGAAGATTTAGGAAAAATTGCTGGTCAAAAACCTACTATTACTAAATTTAAAAAATCTGTAGCTAATTTTAAAACAAGACAAGGTACTAATGCAGGATTAAAAGTTACTTTAAGAGGTAACAGAATGTATGAATTTATAGATAGATTGGTAAACATTGCCCTACCAAGAATTAAAGACTTTAGGGGCTTGTCACCAAAAGGTTTTGATAAATTTGGTAACTACACTTTTGGTATTAAAGAACATATAATTTTTCCAGAGGTTAGCTTTGATAGAATTGATAAAATCAGAGGTCTAGATGTCATTATTGTGATCTCTGCTTTAAATAAAGAGCATAGTTTTGCACTACTAGAAAAACTAAATTTCCCGTTTATTAAAAAAGGAGATAATTAAAAATGGCTAAAGTAAGCGTAATTAATAAAAATAATAAAAGAATTAAACTTTCTGATAGGTTTTTTAAAAAAAGACAAGCATTAAAGAAAATTATAATGGATAAAAAGATATCATTAGAAGAAAGATTTAAAACACAACAAAAATTATCTAACTTACCCCGTAATTCAGCAAAAAATAGAGTTATGAATAGATGTCAAATAACTGGAAGACCACATGGTGTTTACAGAAAATTAAAAATATCAAGAATAGCCCTAAGAGACTTGGGACTGCATGGATTAATTCCTGGCATGACTAAGTCGAGTTGGTAGAAAGGATAATATGAGTTTAAGTGACCCAATAGGGGATATGATCGCGAGAATAAAAAATGCTCAAGTGAGAAATCATAAAAAAGTAGCATTACCATCTTCTAACTTTAAAGTTAAAATTGCTGCTATTCTTAAAAGTGAGGGATTTATAAAGGACTATAAAATTGATACAGAAAATAACAAACCCACTTTATCTATAGATTTAAAATATTATTCTGGAAATCCGGTTATTAGCACTTTTGAAAGAGTGTCAAAACCTGGAAGAAGAATATTTTCAAGCGCTGATAGCCTACCAAAAATTAATGGCGGACTTGGTATAGCGATTGTATCCACTCCAAAAGGTGTGATGACTGATATTGAAGCTAGAAAGTTAAAAGTCGGTGGTGAAATAATTTGTAAGGTATTTTAATGTCTAAAATAGGTAAAATAAATATTTCAATCCCGGAAAAAGTTAAAGCAGTTTTATCTGGTAATGTTCTAAATATTGAAGGTCCATTAGGTAAAAAATCTCTAAATGTTGATCTAGAAATGTTTAATCTTGATATTACCGAAGGTAAAGAAATTTCAATTAAACCAAAAAAACTAGATAAAAACTCAAAAAGATTATGGGGAA
Source organism: Candidatus Pelagibacter sp. (assembly GCA_013204495.1). GTDB lineage: Bacteria > Pseudomonadota > Alphaproteobacteria > Pelagibacterales > Pelagibacteraceae > Pelagibacter. Next base: position 7,087 of record JABMNQ010000197.1, on the reverse strand, counting down.
TGAATAGAAGCTTAATAAATAACGCAGTGATTGGCTCAAGTACAGGATATGAAAAAATACTGGAGCTTATTGGCGTTGGTTATAGAGCCGCATTAAAAGAAAAACATTTAAATTTACAACTAGGTTATAGTCATGACATTAACTTTGACATTCCTGAGGGAATTAAAATTACTGTTGAAAAACAAACGATAGTTAAAGTTAGTGGATCTGATAAACAACAAGTGGGTATGGTTGCTTCAAAAATTAAAGCTTTTAGAAAACCAGAGCCTTACAAAGGTAAGGGCATAAGAGAGCAAGGACAATATATTCTAAGAAAAGAAGGAAAGAAAAAATAATGAAATTAAATACCATTCAAAGAAAAAAATTTAGAATAACTCGAAAATTAAAGAAAGTCGCATCTCCAGATAGATTTAGACTAAGTATATCGAGATCAGCAAAAAATATTTCTGCTCAAATTATTGATGATGTTAAAAGGATAACTCTAGTTTCTTGCTCATCTGTAGAAAAAGATATTAGATCAATGGAAAAAACTAACAAAACAGAAGTTTCTAAAATTGTGGCTGAAAAGCTAGCAAAAAAAGCATTAGAGAAAAAAATAACTAAAATATATTTTGATAGAGGGGTATATAAATACCACGGTAGAGTTAAGGCTTTCGCTGATACTTTACGTAAAAATGGGATGGAATTTTAATTATGAATTTTAAGAATAAAAACGATGATGGTATTTTAGAAAAACTAGTTCACATTAATAGAATTACAAAAGTTGTAAAAGGTGGACGTAGATTTGCATTTTCAGCACTAGTAGTGGTTGGTAATCAAGCTGGTAAAATTGGTATAGCACACGCAAAAGCAAAACAAGTGCCTGATGCTATTAAAAAAGCTAATGAAACTGCTAGAAGAAAATTAATTCATATACCGCTTAGAGAGGGAAGAACTATTCACCACGATGTTTACGGTAAAGATGGCGCTGGTAAAATTATTCTAAGATCTGCCCCTAAAGGAACTGGCATTATTGCTGGTGGACCAGTTAGAGCTATTTGTGAGGTTTTAGGTATAAAAGATATAGTTGCTAAATCCATGGGAACATCAAACCCACACAATATGATTAGAGCAACAATGAAAGCTTTATCAAAACAAAATTCACCTAAACATATAGCAACAATTAGAAATAAAAAAATTTCTGATGTAATTGAAAAAAGAGGATAATGAGCACACTTAATACAACTGGTAAAGTTTTATACAAAAAGAGAATGAGAGTTGGTCGAGGTATTGGATCAGGAAAAGGTAAAACTTCTGGAAGAGGAGTTAAAGGTCAAAAATCTAGATCAGGTGTGTCTATTAAAGCTTTTGAAGGTGGTCAAATGCCTTTATATAGAAGATTGCCAAAAAGAGGTTTTAATGCAATCAAAAGATATCAAGCAATTATTGCAATTATGAATTTAGAAAAAATTCAATCATATATTAATGAAAAAACAATAAATTCAAGCGATTTAATTAATATGGCTTTACTTAAAAAACTTAAATTAATTAACAAAAATTCAGATAAACTAAAAATACTTGGAACTGGAGAGATTAAAGACAAAGTTAATATTGAAGCTGACTTAATCTCAAAATCTGCAGTAGAAAAACTAGAGAAAGCTGGCGGAACAATACAGTTAAAAAAATAATTAAGATATTATGAGCTCATCTTCTCAAACTAATGATCTTAAAAATCGAATACTTTTTACAATATTTATCCTAGCAGTATATAGATTTGGTACTTTTGTACCTCTTCCCGGAATTGATCCTGAGCAATTACAAGTAATGATGGATGGTAATCAAAAAGGATTAATGGGTATGTTTAACGTATTTGCGGGTGGAGCTGTTAGCAGAATGGCCATATTTGCTTTAGGAATAATGCCTTATATTTCATCATCTATTATTGTTCAGTTGTTAACTGGTGTTTCTGATTATTTTAAAAATTTAAAGTCACAAGGTGAAGTGGGTAGAGCAAAAATTACTCAAATAACAAGATATGGAACAGTTTTACTTGCTACAGTTCAAGGATATGGATTATCAATCGGTTTAGAATCTTCAGCTGATCTAGTTATTAATCCAGGTTTATTTTTTAAAATTACAACAGTTTCAACAATAGTTGCTGGGACAATGTTTTTAATGTGGCTAGGTGAACAAATTACTCAAAGAGGAATTGGTAACGGTATTTCATTAATTATTTTCGCTGGTATTGTTGCTGAAATTCCAAGAGCCCTAGTAACAACTTTTGAATTAGGCAGAACTGGTGCAGTTTCTACTTTTATGATTATAGCTATATTTGTTTTATTGATTGCAACAATAATGTTTATTGTTTTTATGGAGAGAGCATTAAGAAAAATTCTTATAAATTATCCGAAAAGACAAATGGGTAACAAAATGTATGGTGGCGAGTCTTCTCATTTGCCTTTAAAAATAAACCAAGCTGGAGTTATTCCTGCTATTTTCGCATCTGCTTTACTATTATTACCAGTAACATTTTCAAATTTTAGTTTTTCTGATAGTGATACATTCTTAAATATAAGTTCTTACTTCACGCAGGGTCAGCCTCTTTATATGATCCTTTATGCATCAGGTATAATTTTCTTTACTTTTTTCTACACGTCAATAACTTTTAATCCCACTGAGACTGCTGATAACTTAAGAAAGTACGGTGGTTTTGTTCCTGGAATTAGACCTGGAGAAAATACAGCATTATATATAGAAAAAATTGTAACAAAACTTACAACAATAGGTGCTCTTTACTTAACAACTGTATGTCTAATGCCAGAGTTTTTAATTGCAAACTATCCAATACCTTTTTATTTAGGAGGAACGTCAATCTTGATCGTTGTTGTTGTTGCAATTGATACCGTAACTCAAATACAAACTAGATTAATGAGCTCTCAATATGAGCAATTAATTAAAAAAACAAAATTCGGTAAATAAAGTGTGAATATAATTTTATTCGGCCCCCCTGGCGCTGGTAAGGGAACTCAAGCTCAATTTATTGTTAAAAAACATAATTACTTTCAACTTTCAACTGGAAACCTATTGAGAAATGAAGTCAAGTTAAACACTTCTCTTGGCTCTAAAATCGAACAACTTATATCTAATGGAAATTTTGTTTCAGATGATATTGTTAATACCCTGCTTAAACAATCCATAACCAATCTTAAATTCAGAGATAGAATTATTTTTGATGGTTACCCTAGAAATGTTGAGCAAGCAATCAACTTAGAGCTCATTCTTAATGAATTTAAACAGACTATTGGGCACACTATATTTTTAAATGTTTCAAGAGATATTATTGAAAAACGTATTATGGGCCGAATGACTTGCGAAAAATGCAATATGACCTTAAACGAGCACTTTAATAAGAAACAAATTGAATTACACCCTTGTGGCGCTGAATACTTAAAGAGAAGAAAAGATGATAATTTAAAAGTGGTTATAGCTAGATACGACACCTATATGAGAGCTACAAATCCTGTATTGGATTTTTATAGTAAAAATTCAAATTTCATAGAAATCGACGGTGCAGACGAAATTGATCAAATTAATAACAAAATCAATGATATTCTTAAAGTTTAAGACATTGACTTTAGAGCATCTTCTTATATAAAAGGCTAAATTTATTCTCAAAAATATGGCTCGTATAGCAGGTGTAAACATTCCCCAAAACAAACTTGTCCACATAGGGCTAACGTACATCTATGGTATCGGTGATAAGTTTTCAAATCAGATATGCACTTCATTAGAAATTCCTAAAGCAAAAAGAATTAATGAACTTACAGATGAAGATATTTTAAAGATTAGAGAATACATTGATGCAAATTTTAAAGTAGAAGGTGACCTTAGAAGAGATTACTCTTTAACTATTAAAAGATTAATTGATCTTGCATGTTATAGAGGATCAAGACACAGAAAAAAACTTCCCGTTAGAGGTCAAAGAACTAGATGTAATGCAAGAACAAGAAAAGGTAAAGCAATTGCAATCGCTGGTAAAAAATTAACACCACTCAAAAAATAATTAACTTATGGCTAAAGTAGATAAAATTGAAAATAAAGAAGTTGTTGTAGAAAAAAAGGTAGATAAAAAAACTAGAAAAAGCTCATATTCGAAAAAAAAGAAAATTAAAAAAAATATTCTTAATGGTGTTGCTTATGTGCAATCAACTTTTAATAATACAATAATTTCAATTGCGGATACCAACGGTAATGTTATTTCATGGGCATCAGCTGGACAAAAAGGATTTAAAGGTTCAAGAAAATCAACACCATATGCGGCGCAAATTGCTGCAGATTCTGCTGCATCAAAAGCTTTAGAGTATGGTATGAAAACTTTATCAGTTGAAGTTAAAGGACCTGGTTCAGGAAGAGAAACAGCATTAAGAGCTTTACAAGCGAGAGGATTTAAAATTCTTTCAATAAAAGATACTACACCAATGCCACATAACGGCGTAAGACCGCCAAAAAAAAGGAGAGTTTAATAAATGGAAAGTTTAAATGTAAATGTTAAAAATTGGAAAGCATTAATTAAACCAGCTCAATTAGATGTTAAAATTAGTGATGACAAATCGCACGCAAAAATTATAGCTGAGCCTTTAGAAAAAGGATATGGCTTAACTTTAGGTAATTCTTTAAGAAGAATTTTACTTTCTTCTATAAGAGGTGCTGCCGTTACTTCAATTCAAATTGATGGTGTGTTACATGAATTCACATCCATTAAAGGAGTTAGAGAAGATGTAACAGACATAGTTTTAAACGTCAAATCATTAGCTTTAAAAAGTTCTGCTGAAGGTAATAAAAAACTTATCTTAGATGCTAAAGGACCTGGTGAAATTAAAGCTTCTGACATAACTCCAGTTACTGATATTGAAATTTTAAACCCAGATTTAGTTATTTGTAACTTGGATGAAAACACACATTTTCACATGGAGATGAATGTTGGCACAGGTAAAGGATATGTTCCAGCGATAATGAATAAGCCAGAAGAGCCACCTTTAGGCTTAATTGCTATAGATTCTCTATATAGTCCAGTTAAAAAAGTTTCTTACTCAATAAGCACAGCTAGAGAAGGAAAAGCCTTGGACTATGACAAGCTAACTATGGAAGTTGAAACTAATGGCTCAATCTCGGATGAAGATGCAGTTGCTTACTCTGCTAGGATTTTCCAAGATCAACTAAATATGTTTGTTAATTTTGATGAGCCAGTAGAAGCTCCTATAAAAGTGGTGTCTTCTGAGCCTGAATTTAACAAAAATTTATTAAGAAAAGTAGATGAGCTTGAATTATCAGTTCGTTCTATGAATTGCTTAAAAAATGATAACATTATTTATATTGGTGATTTAGTTCAAAAATCAGAAGGTGAAATGCTTAGAACACCTAATTTTGGAAGAAAGTCACTTAATGAAATAAAAGAAGTTTTAACTGGTATGTCTTTATATTTGGGTATGGAAATACCTAACTGGCCACCAGAAAATATTGCTGAAATGTCTAAGAAGTTAGAGGACCAAATCTAATGAGACACGGAATGGCTAATAAGAAGTTAAATAGAACTTCTGAGCATAGAAAAGCTTTATTAAAGAATATGTTAAATTCTTTAATAAAGTATGAGCAGATTACCACAACACTTCCAAAGGCTAAATTCTTAAAACCTCAAGCTGATAAAATCATAACTTTAGGTAAGAAAGAAACTCTACAAACTACAAAAATGTTAATGTCTAAACTGCAAGACATAACTTCAGCAAACAAAGTCAAAAAAACTTTATCTAAAAGATATGCGGCTAGAAACGGTGGATATACTAGAATTATTAAAGCTGGTTTTAGATATGGTGATAATGCACCAATGGCAGTGATAGAATTTGTAGACAGAGATGTTGAAGCTAAAAGAGTTGATAAAAAGAAAAAAGATACCGTAAAAGATAAAAAGGAAGAGAAAAAATTAGCTACTGCTTAATTTTTTATATAAAATTATACCATCATGAAAAAGTCATTTAACGTTGATTCAACGTTTAACGATATGCGTATAGATAGATGGATACGTAATAATCTAGGTAATTACCCTCAAGGTTTAATTGAAAAAAGCTTAAAGAGTGGAAAGGTTAAAATTAATAGTAAAAAAATAAAAAGTTCTCATAAAGTTAAAACAGGAGATACTATTGATCTTTTTAACTTTGATTTTAAAGAAACTATAATTCAAAAAACAATTAAATTTGTACCCACTGAGGAAGTTATTAAAGAAAATGAAGATTTGATAATTGATAATAATGATGATTTTATTGTATTAAATAAAAGTGCTGGTATTTCAGTTCAAGGTGGTACTAAATCAAAAAAAAATCTTGTAGATATTTTTGCACGTAGTGAAATTTTTCAAAATACAAAACCTTTTTCTGTTCATAGATTAGACAAAGACACTTCGGGAGTTTTTATTATGGCTAAACATAGGGAGTCAGCTCAATTATTGACCTCTTTATTTAGATTAAGAAAAGTCCATAAAACTTATTTGGCAATTTGTCATGGTGAACTACAGAAAGATTCAGGTGAATGGAATGATGATTTAACAAGATATGATAATGATAAAGAAATTGTTGAAAAAGCTAAAACTCTTTATAAAGTATTGGATAAAAACTCCATATGTAGTCTTGTTGAAATGAAGCCAATAACTGGAAGAAAACACCAGTTAAGAAAACAACTTTATGCTGCTGGATGTCCAATTTATGGTGATCAAAAATATAAATTTAGTAACACAGATAAAGCTATAAATAAAAATTTGATGCTTCATTCATATCAAATTAAATTTATGATTAATGATAAAAAATACACATACACAGCTTTATTACCTGACTACTTTAAAAAACTCTTGAAGACAAAGAGACTTAGACTTCCAAATTTTTAGAAAATTTATCTATAACTATCTCACCTAAATTTTTATAATCTTGATTGTTTATTTGCTTTAGATTAATGACATTCCTATCTGTAATGCCACATGGAATTATATTTTTATAATGAGAAAGATTGTTGTCAATATTAATTGCAAAACCATGATATGCGATCCACTTACTTACCCTAAGCC
>JABMNQ010000196.1 GCA_013204495.1 Candidatus Pelagibacter sp. | reverse complement strand
GATGAAGATAAAAGATTTGATCTTAAATCATTTAAAGCCTTAGGTGGTGCCTTTGCTGTTTATAAAATTGCTAGCGAAAAAAAAAATATAACAGTATCAACTGCTACAGCAGGAAATCATGGAAGGTCTGTAGCATGGGGCGCTCAAAGACTAGGTTTAAAATGTAAAATTTTTATAAGTGAATTTGTAAGTGAGTCTAGAGCTGATGCAATGCGCAACCTTAATGCTGAAGTTATTAGGGTTAAAGGCAATTATGACAACTCATTAAAGGAATGCATTAAACAGTCTAACGAAAATAACTGGGAAATAGTCCAAGATGTTTCATGGGAAGGCTATAAAGAAGTTCCAAAGCTGATAATGGCAGGATACACAATTATGATTAAAGAAATTATTGATGAAATAGATATCAATTCAATTACACATGTTTTTTTACAAGCAGGTGTCGGAGGAATGGCTGCCGCTATGATTGCGGGGTTTGCAAAATTATCAAAAAATATTCCAAAATTTATTATTATAGAGCCAGAAAATGCAGACTGTGTGTTTCAAAGTATTAAGAATAATAAACCCACAAGAATTGATATAAAAAAAGAGACGATAATGGGTGGTATGTCTTGTGGTGATGTATCAAGTGTTGCCTGGGAAATTTTAAAGAATTCTACTAATTACTGTTTAACTATACCTGACAAAGCAATCTCTACTGCTGTTGCGCTCTTAGCGAAGTCTCGATTATCTGATGAAAAAATAATAGGAGGAGAATGTGCTGTTCCAGGCTTAATTGCGTTAATAGGCTCATTTAACAACAAAGAATACTTAGATAAGTTACAGTTAAATTCAGAATCAAATATACTTTTATTTGGTTGTGAGGGTTTAACTGACAAGGCAATGTACAAAAAACTACTAAGTGATGGATTGCAAAAAATCTAAGTAAATATGACAAAAAAAGCAATTGTTTGGCTAAGAGAAGATTTTAGAATTGAAAACAACGAAGCGTTAGCTTACGCATCACAAAATCACGAGCTTGTAAGTGCTCTTTATATATATAATCCGAAAAATTTTGATAAAAAAAGAGAAGCTCAAAAATGGTGGCTTTCAAAATCATTAGAAAATTTTAATTTAGATCTAAAAAAATTAAATATTTCATTAGAAATTCAGTCAGGTGATGAACTAGAAATATTCTCAAATATTAAAAAAAAAGATGATGTGACTATTTATTGGAGTAAAATTTATGAACCAGATGTAATCAATAAAGGTAAAAAAATACGTGATTTATTAATTAAAAATGAAATTCAGTATAAATATTTTAAAGGAAATATTTTAGTTGAATTCCAAGAAATGACTAAAGATGATGGTACACCTTATAAGGTATTTACCCCTTTTTGGAAAAAAACAGAACAATTATATATTTCTAAATCACCTACAAAATATTTAAAGATCAAACCTAAAGAAAAAAAGATAAATTTTTTTAAAAAATCAATAACTGTAAAAGAAATTTTGCCTAAAAAAAATTGGTATAAAAAATTTGAAAAATATTGGAACCCTTCAGAAAATGACGCAAAAAAACATTTACAAGAATTGATAGATAATAGAATTGAAAATTATAATGTTACAAGAGATATTCCAGGTGTCAATGGAACTTCTAAACTTTCTCCTTTTTTAAAGTTTGGCCAAATACACGTTGGGACAATTTGGAAAAAATGTGAAGATATTAAAGTCAAAAAAATAGGATACAGAAAATATATTAATGAATTAGGTTGGAGAGAGTTTTCGCACAGTTTAATAAATTATTTTCCTGAAATGCTTAAAGGCAATCTTAGAAAAGATTTTGATAATTTTCCTTGGGTAAAAAATGAACAATTTTTAAATAAATGGAAAAGAGGTTTGACCGGATATCCTATTGTTGACGCAGGTATGAGGGAGTTATACGAAACTGGATGGATGCATAATAGAGTTAGAATGATTGCAGCTTCCTTTTTAGTAAAACATCTAAGGATACATTGGATGGAAGGAGAAAAGCAT
>JABMNQ010000195.1 GCA_013204495.1 Candidatus Pelagibacter sp. | reverse complement strand
CTAAATTATTATTTTTATCAATTTTTTTTATTAAGTTTCAAACACTTACTATTTCAAAATAATGCATTTAACGAAATGTAAAAATTTAAATGATGGATTTATTAAAAATGAATATATTCTAGACTTTGAAAAATCTTTAATGAAACGAAACTATATATATGACAACAAAACATATGAAAAATATAGATCAACTGACTTAAGTGTAAAACAAGAAGGCTCTGTAGAAAGATTTATTTACGAAGATAGCAGTCTAATTTTTACTGATAAGGTTGGCCATCCTCAGTTCTATACACAATTTGTGTTTTAAAAAAATAGTCCAATTATAAGTATCAAGACAGTTATTAATGGAGAAGAAGGTGCCTCTAAACTATCTACTCGTAAAAATGTCAAAGTTTTTTTATTAAAGAAAGTTAAGATTTTTTATTTTTTTTATTTAATTTGCTATTAAAATTAGTTTTTTTTTCAGCAAAACTACTGTTTGTAATATTGCTTCTATGTTTAGCATACGCATGTTTTTGAGCTAACTTCATAGCTTTTTTTGATGACACAAAACTATTCTATATTTATTTCTAATAAAATATACTTTAATTAAATAAAATCTCTTGTTGTGCTAAAACATTAAAGTTTTTATCAGTTACCACCATTTCACCAGAAGAAACTGTAGAATTTGTAACCTCTAAAATTATTACGTAGTGAGTAACTAAAACTAAATTTTTTTTACTATCCCAGTTTTGAACATATTCTTTAAATTCTTTAATTTGCTGGTTTTTATTGTTTGCAAACTTTTGACTAAAAAATGAGTTTAAAAAACTTCTGGTCTCAAATGTTTTAAAGGCATATTCAGCTGTTTCTTTACATCTACACCATTCACTAGATAAAATTTTATCAATTTTTATGGCATTTTTAAAAAAAAAATTTCCAATATTAATTGCTTGCACAATACCCTCTTCATTTAAATTTCTTTGTGTGGAGCAATCAGATATATCAAAATTAATTGGATCACCACCACCGGGAGCATAGGCGTGCCTTATAAATATTATCTTACCACCTTCCTTTAATATATTTTGAATATTTTCATTGGAATAAGCTTTTAATGGTACATTTAAAGATATAAGTAGAAATATAAAAATTTTAATTATCTTCATTAATGAATATTAAATTCAAAAAAATAAATAATTCAATAATTAAATGTAAAAAATGTACACGTTTAATTAAGTTCAGTAAAAAAATTTCAATTCTTAAAAGGAAACAAAACTTTAATGAAGTTTATTGGGCAAAACCAGTTCCTGGATTTGGAGATATAAATGCTAAACTAATGATCGTTGGACTTGCACCTGCGGCACATGGCGGTACAAGAACTGGTAGAGCCTTTACAGGGGATAAGTCTGGTGATTTTTTATTTAACTGCCTCTATAAAGTTAATATTTCAAACCTATCCAAATCTTTAAGCCTAAATGACGGTCTAAAATTGAATGGCACCTATATAACTAATATTCTAAAATGCGTTCCCCCTGGAGACAAACCATTAAATAGTGAATTAAATAACTGTTCTGATTATTTTGATTATGAAATCAAAAATTTAAAAAAATTAAAGGTAATCATAACATTAGGAAGGATAGCTTTTGATAATTGTATTAAATTCTATAATAAAAACTTTATATTTGACAAAAAATTAATTTTTAAGCATGGGGTAAAATATCACTTACCAGATGGCAAGATTCTTATCGCAAGTTATCATCCAAGCCCAAGAAATGTTAATACAAAAATTATAAATACAAAGAAAATGATTTCTTTGCTTAAAAAAGCTAAAAAAATAATCTAGATTTTAATACTATCACAAAAATAAGGTTTCAAATCTTCAAATAAGTTTCCCGGAATTTTCATGGGTTTTCCTTCTGTATTGATAAAGACCAAGTGTATTTTTGCTTCTGCAATCAAGTCTTCCCCTCTACTAATAAATTGATTCATAAAAAATGATGTTTTTGTAACTAACTTAATAAATGATCTAATTTTAAGCTCTTCCTCAAGGTAAGCTGGCTTTTTGTATTCAATATTACATGACTTAACTACTATCAAAGCCCCAAAATCTTTCTTAATTTTTTTATTACTAAAACCAAGCGCAACTAAAGCTTCTGTTCTTGCTCTTTCAAGGAATTTTAAATAATTCGCATAATAAACTACACCACCGGCGTCTGTATCTTCATAATAAACTTTTAGAGTATAAAAAAAATTTTCATGCATCCAATATATTAACAATAAAAATAATTTTTAGCATCAAACTAAGGTATAATAATTGCAATGAAAGTTTATATAATTTGGTTAATAGGTGTGATTACTTGGAATTTTGCAGTACCGGGGGCTGCCCCTATAGAGGATGTTATTGTTGCTATACTTTTGTCATTTTTAAGTATGGGTCTTAAAAAATTTTTTAAATAACTCTTTATTCAGCAGAAAAATAAATATTTTGATAGTAAGATATAGCTTTTAATTCTGAATTATCTGTATCAGTCATTATTGCAACACCCGAAATATCAGTGAGATCTAACCCGAGTAAATTCATAAAATCTTTTTTGACATTAGCTTTAACAGTAACCCAGTTATTGAGATTATCTTTTGTGCTGGATAAAACGTAATCTATAGATTTTTTTGTATAAGGGCTGGGCCAATTTTTTCCAACTTCATTATTGCTAGAAAATACATAATTAATTGCTCTATTTGACAATGGTGTAGAACCTGTTTTCTTAATTACAAAAACCCTAGCTGCGTAATCATGTCCATTTTTACTATTTTCAATTATTCCAGAAAGATCTTTTTCCACCTTCCAGGTAATATTAATAAAGGGTGTTTTTGTAAGATCAATTGTAACTTCTTTTCCAAGACCAGAACCAGCACCTTCTGCTTCAGCTTTAATATAATTTCCGTTATCATTAGACCCTAAAGTCCATTGAGTTTCACCTTTAACCTTTTTGACCTGTAATGTTTTAAATTCTTCTGCCGTAAAATCGAAAACAATAGTTTTTTCAGCTGTTGCAGCGTTTGCAAATAAAACTATACTAAATAGTATTGTTAAGAATTTTTTTATCATACGATGTTATATTGTTATTATTAGTTAAAAAAACAATATTTGAACAAACTTTAAACATTCTAAGATCAATATTGGATATTAAATAGATGAAAATGAAATCAATTTCTATATTTGCACTCTTAATTTATTGGTCAATAATACTATTAGCACCAGTTATTTCTAAAGAACATAAAGGCTATAAAGGTCAGTCTAAAATAACGCTTAATAAGTAGATCTACCGCCACTAATATCAAATACAGCTGCTGTAGAAAAAGAGTTTTCCTCAGACGATAACCAGCAAATCAATGAAGTAAATTCTTCAATTTCAAGAAATCTACCTCTTGGAACTTTTGCCAGCATTCTTGCAACATGCTCTTTTGACATTTGGTCTAAAATTCTTGTTTTTGCACCAGCAGGTGTAATGGCATTAACTGCAATATTTTTATCAGCCAACTCTTTTCCCAATGACTTAGTTAAACCAATAACTCCTGCTTTCGCGGAGCTATAGGCGCTAGCATCGGCATTTCCATCTTTCCCAGCAACAGAAGCAACGTTTACAATTCTTCCATAATTATTTTTAATCATATTAGGAACGATGCATTTGCAGCAATTAAAAGTTCCCATTAAATTTATTTGAACTATTTTATTCCATTCATCAACATCATAATCCCAAAGTGAAGATGTTGATCCAGTTATTCCAGCATTATTAATCAAAATGTCAATATTGGATGTTTTTGTTATTTGATCCACAGTATCTTTTACATTCTTAAAGTTTGAAACGTCAACAACGTTATAAGAAAGGTTTGGATTGTTTAATTCTTTTGTGGCTTTTTGCAGTTCTTCTTCGTCTATATCCCAAATAATAGTTTTTACACCCGAGTTCAAAAATCTTTTAGCAATATCCAGACCAAAACCTTGGGCTCCGCCTGTAATAATTGCAGTTCTGTTATTAAGATCAAATTGATGCATAAAGATTATTTACTAGCAATAAGATAATAAGTCAAAGAAGAGATGAAGGCTCCTATAATCCACGAATAAGAATAAAAACTCATTAAACTTTCATTCCAAATTGTAGATGCCGAAAAAATAAAACCTAAAAATAATGAATAAATAGCTTTAAGCTGCCAACCGTTTGAGTAAAAATATAAACCATTGGTATTAGAAGAAAAAATTTCATTATTATATAATTTTGTTTTTTTGATCAAATAATAATCAATAATCATAATTCCAAATATGGGGCCAAGGAATGAACCCAGGGTATCAATAAATGCTAAAATTCCTATTTGACTTAATAGTGGTAGCCAAAAAATACCAATTACAAAACCAAAACTACCAATAATAATAGCTGAACTTCTTAAATTAAGTTTATTTGGAATAAAATTTAATAAGGCATTTTGTGCTGGAATATAATTAGCAATTAAATTTGTCGATGCTGAAGCAAAAATAATAAAAAATAAAACAATTACTGTTAGTTGTGTATTGTCAATTTTACCAACTATATCTGTCGGGTTTGTTAAAATTCTTTCCATGAGTTCTAAATTTTTATTTAAAAAAATATCAGCACCTATAACAATAAAAACAGCAAAAAAAGAAAAGATCAATAAGTTAAGTATTAGGCTTAAGTTGCCTTTCTTTAATTGGTCTTCATTTTTTACGTACCTGCTAAAATCCCCATAATTAACAATTATAACAGAGAAATATGCAAAAATTGTGCCTGCAACAGTAACTAGTGGAGCAATATTACTTTTATCAAAAAGGTTAGATACAGAAAAAATATCTGTAAACGCAGCTAATGAAATTTTAACATCATAAAGCAAAACTACTAAAAAGAATATTAGCATTCCTAAGTAAGCAGTGATTGCTGATAATTTTATTATATTTCTATTAAATTGATGGCTTTTACTAAATAAAAATATTTGTAAAGTAATAGTAAAAATAAAAGCTGCCCAATCAATAAGATTTAAACCTAAAATAAAAACTAAAAAAATATCGTGATCAAGAAAAGTACTGTCAATTGAAAAAATAGAAATTCTAATTAAATAGCTAAATAGTCTCGATAAAAAATATGTTTGAATACCAAACATAAAAGTGCCCACCAACCCTCTTAATAAAGCAAAATATTTAGCACCTTTAATTCCAAGTGAGCTTCTTAAAATTACAGGAAAGGGTAATCCATATTTTTGAGATGGTTTACCTATAAAGTTTGCAAAAAAATAAACAAAAATTGATGCTATTAAACTTCCAAATAAAACAACAAATACATTAAGTTCATAAACTAAATAAAGCGAAGCTATTAACGAAAAAGCAATAACACTTTGAATATTGCATCCCCAGAAATAAAATAAATCTTTCCAGTTCCAGTTTTTATCATTGGGGTTAACGGCTACTAATTCCCAATTTATTAAGGTATTTTTTGATTTGTTCTGATTCACTAGTTTTATAATAAACTAATAAACTCTACTGTCCATATAGATAGGTTGGTAACCATAAAGCAATTTGCGGAAATATTATGATTAAAATTAAACCAATAATTTGAATTACCATAAACTGCATCATTCCATGATAAATATCTTTTAGGTCCCACTCAGGAACTACACCTTTTAAAAAGTAAGCTGATAAAGCAACAGGTGGAGAGAGCCAGGCGGTCTGGAGATTTACAGCAACAAGAATTGCAAACCAAGTTAAGTTAAATCCAAGAGCTTCAACTAAAGGTAATATAATTGGAACTATAATCATAACAATAGGTACCCATTCTAAAGGCCATCCTAAAAGAAAAATCATAACCATGATCATCCCTAGAATTAAGTATCTGTTCATTTCTAGACCTAGCAAGAAATCAGTTAAAAGCATTGGTGTGCCTAGTCTTGAAAATACAGCTCCAAAGAAGTTTGATGCTGCAACTAAAACCATTATTAATGCAGAAATTTCTAAAGTTTTAACTAAAGCTTCTTGTAATCTTGCAAATGTTAACTTTCTATAGGCTAGAGCCAACAATAGAGAACCCATTGCACCACAACCAGCTGCTTCTGTTGGTGTAGCAAAACCAAACAAGATACTTCCAAGTGAAGCAAATACTAATGCTGCGGGCGGAACTAATCCAACAAAGAACTCTTTCCAAACAGCTGTCATGCTAGTTGCTCTTAACTTAACTGGTAGAACTGGCCCTAAGCTTGGGTCAATCCAACATCTAATAGTTGTGTATGCCGCATAGAGTGTTGCTAATAATATTCCTGGAATAATTGCTGCAGCAAATAAGTCTGTGACAGGTATTTCCATAATAGGTCCCATTACTACAAGCATAATACTTGGTGGAATTAATATACCTAAGGTACCACCAGCAGTAATTGTTCCTGCAGCTAACCTAACATTATAACCTGATTTATTCATCGATTTTGCTGCCATAATTCCTAGGATTGTTACTGATGCTCCAACAATCCCTGTTGCTGCTGCAAAAACAACTGAAACAAATAACACAGCGTAATATAAAGAGCCTCTTACTTTAGCTAGCATTAATTGAAATGATGAAAATAATCTTTCCATTAAACCAGCTTGTTCCATCATAATCCCCATAAAGATAAAGAGTGGAACGGCTGCAAGCGTTTGTTCTGTCATGACCATTGAAAACTGTAAGGTCATTAAATAAAATACTAATTTACCAAACCCCAAATATCCAAAGAAGAATCCTAAAAATATTAAAGTAAATGAAATTGGAAAACCTACAAATATAGAAAATAACATTACACCAATAAGAATAAAGCCTAAGATAGCTGGGTCCATAAATTCTGCTAACATTATTTCTGTTCTCCTGGCCACTTGCCTTTAGTAGCGGCCCAATAGCTTTTAAATAATTCTGAAATTCCTTGAATGATTAAAAATACTATTCCCAACCATAAACATGATTTAATTGGCCACATAAAAGGCATCCAACCAGTGTCCATACCCTTCTCACCTCTCATGATAGATTCTTGTAAAAAAATCGTCGACATATAAAGAAACACACTTAGTCCTGGAAAATAAAATATCAAATATAACCAAAAATCGATTTTACCTTGAGTTTTAGTTTTAAAATTTCTATATAAAAAATCTGCTCTTATATGAACACCTTTTGATAAAGCATAACCAGCGCCCAACATAAACAAAGCTCCATATAAAAACCTACTCATGTCATATGCCCACATTGTAGGAGCATTAAAAAGTTTACGCGCCAAAACCTCATAAACCATTGCAAAAGTTAAAGGTATTACAAGCCAGCAAACTATATTTCCAATCCATTTATTAGATAAATCAATTTTTGTAATAGTTAATGCCATCCATTTAGGCATATTTCTTGGCATTGGACCTGAACCACCTCTTCTTTCAGCAATCATCTCATCTGAAATATCAAGCTTCATAGGCTTAATTAATTTTTTTGGTTTTTTTGGAATGTGGTTTCTTGGCATAACAAAATTATTTAAAAAAACTAGAGCAGATTATTAAATCCGCTCTAGTTATATTTATTTATTATCTAAATACTACTTTAATGTATCCGCATGAGCCATTCCTAGCTTAGCGTTAGACATTTGAGATCCAGCCCAGAAAGGTACTGCAATATCAGCAAATGCTTTTTGAGAATCCCATACTTTTTTAAAGAAAGCATTTTCATTAGCATTTTTTTCTAAACTTGCTTTTGCAGCAGCCATATATGCTGGGAAATAATCAGCTGGTGTATCGTGTAAAATTACACCATGCTTGGTAGTCAGCTCATGTAAAGCTTTCCCGTTTTCATATATTCTGTAACTCATTGATTTTGACAAAGATGCATTCGCAGCAACTTCTAAAGCTTTTTTCTCTAAAGCAGACATCTTTTTATATTTAGATCCTGTTATATAGAAGTCAGCATTTACTACTACTTGGTGTAGACCTTGTAGGTAGTAATGTTTTAGAACTTTTTGGAATCCAAAAACCATGTCAGGTTTTGGGCAACACCATTCAGCAGCATCAATTGTTCCTGCTTCAAGAGCTGGTAAAATATCTCCACCACCCATTGCAACAGAGGCTACACCAATGTCTTTATAAGTTTGTCCTGGAATTCCCGGAGGAGTTCTGAACTTGTACTTTCTAAAGTCTTCCATGCTATTAATTGGCTCTTTGAACCAACCTAAAGCTTCAGGACCTACTGGTTGTAACATAAATCCCTTTATGTCTCGTCCCATTTCAGTCCATAGTTGGTCGTAAAGTTCTTTACCACCACCATACTGGAACCAAGATAAAAACGCGATGTTATCGATACCAACACCTGCACCTGCTACTGGCGAACCAAATAACATAGCTGCTGGGTGATCGCCTGACCAATAGTGAGTCCAAGCAAAACCACAATCGATTAATCCTTTATCAACTGCATCTAAAGTTTCATTTACGCCCACTACAGCTCCAGCTGGCATAATTTCGAACTTAAGTGATCCGCCAGTTAATTCAGTTACTGTATCAGTGAAATCTTTTAACATTACCACTTCATCAGCTTTTGAACTAATTACTGTTTGACACTTAAGAGTTTGTGCAGAGGCACCCGTTACTGTCATTACAGTAAGTAGAAGCGATCCAACAAACAAAGATATGATTTTTTTCATATTTAATATTTCCTCTTGTTGTGTTTTTTAATTAAAAAGGAACAATCTCAAAAAACTAAATTTAAAACAAGCATTAATATTATAAAAATTAGCTTTATTAGTGTTGCTAGTGCTAGTATTTTAGATTTTAAACATTATAAACTTACTTTGTTATGGAAAATTTTGATTATGTAATCTTAGGAGCTGGTTCAGCAGGCTGTGTGCTTGCTAATAGGTTATCTGAAAATCCTAATCATAAAGTCCTTTTAATTGAAGCTGGAGGTAAGGATAATTATCCATGGATCCATATTCCTGTTGGTTATTTCAAGACCATGCACAATCCAAGTGTTGACTGGTGCTATAATACAGAACCTGATG
>JABMNQ010000194.1 GCA_013204495.1 Candidatus Pelagibacter sp. | reverse complement strand
ATTAAGTGACAATGCTGCAAATCGGATTAAAGAAATAATGTCAGATAAAGAGTCAAACTCTATTGGTGTAAGAGTTGCTGTAAAGTCAGGTGGTTGTGCTGGTATGTCTTATGTAATGGAATATGCAAAAGAAGTTAATCCATCAGACGAGATTATAGAAGATAAAGGCGTTAAGGTGTTTGTTGATGCTGCAGCTGTTATGTACCTATTAGGTACAGAAATGGACTATAAAAAAGAAGAGTTTTCGTCATCATTTGTATTTAATAACCCCAATGAATCCGAACGTTGTGGCTGTGGTGAATCGTTTAAAGTTTAATATTACTTTAACACATATCAGTATTGCAAATAACGCATATCTAAGGTATTAAATACCTATGAATAGATTTGAATTTAAAAATCTTGTTAAAACTTTAGAAAAGTCATTAAAAGAAAGAACATTCTTTAAGACTCTTCGAACATCAGTAAACACAGGTGCTAATGGTACTCAGGATTACGTTGTTAAAAAAGGAATTAACAAAGATACAATCGCAACAACTAGACAGTAATTATTCTTAGCTACTGTAATACATCTCAAATTCAATAGGATGTGGTGCGTGTTCAAACTTATGTATCTCCTCAAATTTTAATGCAATGTAAGCATCAATTTGATCGTCAGTAAATACCCCACCTTCAGTTAAAAACTCTCTATCCTTATCTAAATTTTCCATGGCCTCTCTTAATGAGCCACAAACAGTTGGGATATTTTTAACTTCTTCAGGAGGCAAGTCATAAAGATCTTGATCAAAAGATTCACCAGGATGTATTTTATTTTTAATTCCATCTAAGCCAGCCATCAGCATAGCAGCAAAAGTTAGATAAGGATTTCCTGCTGCATCAGGGAATCTTATTTCACATCTTGCACCATTTTTATTTAATGAAATTGGTATACGACAAGAAGCAGATCTATTTCTTGCAGAGTAAGCAAGTAGAACTGGAGCTTCAAAACCAGGAATTAATCTTTTATAACTATTAGTTGTAGAATTTGAAAAAGCATTAATTGCTTTGGCATGTTTTAAAATACCACCAATATAATGAAGTGCTATTTCAGATAATCCTGCGTATACATCACCAGAAAAAACTGGTTTGTCATTTTTCCAAATTGATTGGTGAATGTGCATTCCAGAACCATTATCTCCAGCAATTGGTTTTGGCATGAATGTTGCAGTTTTCCCAAATGAGTGTGTAACCATTTGTACTACATATTTGTATAATTGAACGTTATCAGCTTGATCAACAAGTGTACTAAAGTACATTCCAAGCTCATGTTGACTTGGTGCTACTTCATGGTGATGCTTCTCAACTTTAATACCAACTTCTTTTAAGCTTTTTAAATATTCACTTCTCATGTCTTGTTCGCTGTCAACAGGGGGGACTGGAAAATATCCACCTTTTACTGGAGGTCTATGTCCCATGTTTCCATTTGCATATTCTGTACCAGAGTTATAAGGACCTTCTTTACTATCTATTCTAAAGCCAGTGTTATTAGGATCATTATTAATTCTTACATCATCAAAAACAAAAAATTCAGGTTCAGGACCAAAGAAAGCTTTATCACCAACACCAGATGTTTTTAAATATTCTTCCGCTTTTTTAGCTGTTCCTCTTGGGTCTCTTTCGTAAGGAGATCTATTAACAGCATCAAAAATATCACAAAAAAGAATCAAAGTATTATGAGATGTAAAAGGATCCATAACAAGCCTAGAAGTGTCTGGTTTTAAAATCATATCAGACTCGTTAATAGCCTTCCAACCTGCA
This sequence comes from Candidatus Pelagibacter sp., assembly GCA_013204495.1. Taxonomy (GTDB): domain Bacteria; phylum Pseudomonadota; class Alphaproteobacteria; order Pelagibacterales; family Pelagibacteraceae; genus Pelagibacter. The sequence goes on along the minus strand of JABMNQ010000194.1, from coordinate 2,493 downwards.
ATAGATGAACCATCAAAAAAAACACCCTCGTTTAGCATTTCCTCATCAACAATAGTTGAGTCCATAGTCAAATGCTGAAGTTTTCCTCTTGGATCAGTAAATCTTAAATCAACAAATTCAACTTCTTTTTCCTTCATGAACTTTAATACATTGCTAGCAGTCATAGTTTTTCCTTTTTTAAATTTTGTTGGTCATTGTTAACAAATGTTTCATAAACAATATTGCTTGATTAATAAATATCACCTATGCGTTTTTTACATATGAATTACAACATTATTTGCTAGATTAGCAATCAATTGTTAGTTGAAATATGAGCTTATTAGATAAAGAACCCGTTAAAAGAGCAGAAAAATTTCTTAAGAATTTTGATCAATCTTTAGAGGTTATTATTTTAGAAAGTTCGGCAAGAACAGCACAAGATGCTGCTACATCTTTAGATTGTAATGTAGGTGCAATAATTAAAAGCTTATTATTTAAGACAGAAGATAGTTTTACTCTTTGTTTGGTGGCAGGAGATAAGAGATGTTCTTTAAATAAATTAAAGAAGATAAAGAATAAAAAAGATATTTCGATGGCATCTTCAGAGGAGGTTAAAGCTCAAACTGGATACACAATAGGTGGTGTATCACCAATTGGTCATTTAAATGAAATTGAAATTATAATAGACAATTCTTTAGAAAGGTTTAATGAACTGTTTGCAGCAGCAGGACACCCAAACTGTATATTTAAAATAAACTTTAGTGATATTCAAAAAATTACAAATGGAAAAGTTGAAGATATAATTGAATGAGACAACCCAAACTAATTGACTACACTTTATTGGTAATTTTAGCTTTAATATGGGCTTCAGCTTTTTTTAATATTAAAATTGCAACAGAATCTTTTGGCCCTATTACGATTGCTTTCTTAAGAGTTTTCTTTGGGTCTATTCCGGTTTTATTATTATGTTTTTACAAAAAAATTAAAATAGAAGCTTTCTCTAAAGATTGGTATTGGTTTGCTATAATTGGATTTGTAAATTTAGTATTACCATTTTTCTTAATAGCATACGGTATAAAATCAGTACAAAGTAATTTAGCAGCAATATTAATGTCTACCACACCTTTAAGTTCAACAATTTTAGGTCACTTCTTTACAAAAAATGAAAAATTTAATATAGCAAAAACGTTTGGAATCTTAATTGGCTTTTCAGGAATTGTTTATTTATTTTCTGACAATCTTTTAATCAATGATAATAATTTTATTTCTGCTTTATTAATATTACTTGGATCGACTTGCTATGTTGTTGGTGGAGTTTTAACACTTAAAATAAGTAAGAAAAAAAATGAAAATGTTACTGGATCGATATTGATATGGGCAGTTTTAATCTTGATACCATTTGTTTATTTTATTGAAAAACCCTGGAACTCAGTTCCAAGTGTTGAATCTACAATATCAGTAGTTTATTTAGGTATGGTTTCAACGGGTGTCGCTTGGTTGTTAAGATTTAAAATTCTAAAAGATAATGGTCTTATATTTCAGTCACAAGTTTCTTACCTGATTCCAATATTTGGAACTATTTTAAGTTATATTTTTCTCAAAGAAATTATAACACCTAAAGTTCTAGTATCCTTATTAGCAGTAGTTATTGGAATTTATTTTGTTAAAAAAGCAAATCAAAAAAAAACTACTTAAATTTAACCATTTCCTTAATATGAGAAGGTCTTGTTTCACAGCATCCACCTAAAATAGTAGCACCAGCTTCTTTAAATTTTTTAACAAAGTTTGCCATTAACACGGGCGTTAAATCTTTTCTTTGACCTAAAAATTCATTGGGATTGCCTGTTTTACTTGCATTGTAATTATTGGTGTACCCATTTTTAGGGTTAGTAGTTACATAAGCATTCAACTTAAATCCAAAAGGGATACCCAAGTTTTTAACCTCATTTAAATTTTCCTGAAAGTTTTCAGGGGAGATACAAGACAAGATTATTCCAAGTAAATTATTATGATTAATATTATTTATGATATCAGATATTTTTTCACCACTTGGTAGATTAACGCCCTCAGATATGTGAGCACCAATTAAGTATGGTTTATTAAAATCTTGAATTGCTTCAATTACCAACTTGAACTCTCTGACGCTTGATAAAACATCTAAGTAAAAAAAATCAACATATGGATCTAATAGTTTTGCTTGATCAAAGAAATTTTGCCTAATTTCATCACCTGCTCTTGTATCTTCTTCGTATGTTAAGTATTGAGGTGGAAGTCCACCTGCAATCAAGACATGAGGGTATTGTTTTTTGGCCTTAAGCGCAATTTCTCCAGCTTTCTTATTTAAATATTCAAACTTATCTTCAATCTTATTATCACGTAATCTTATTTGCCTTGTAGTAAAGGTTGCTGTAACAATAACTTCAGCACCAGCTTTAATAAAGTCTAAATGAGTGTCTAATAAAAGTTGATGATATTCTTCTTTTAATACTGCGTTAGCACTCCACAGTGTACCAT
>JABMNQ010000193.1 GCA_013204495.1 Candidatus Pelagibacter sp. | reverse complement strand
ATGTGGCTTCATCTAAAAGAATTATTGGGCTTTTTTTAATCATAGCTCTAGCTATTGATAATCTTTGTTTTTCTCCACCAGATAGTCTAATTCCATTTTCGCCTATTATAGTCTCATATTTGTTGGGTAATTTTTCTATAAACTCATGAGCAAAAGATAATTTTGCTGCTAAAATTATTTCTTCATCCGAGACGTTATCTTTTGCATATTGGATGTTATTTTTTATTGTATCATCAAACAAAGTTGTATCTTGGCTTACAAGAGAAATTTTGTCTCTTAGGGATTTGATTTTTACTTTGTATATGGATTGATTATCAATCAGGATGTCTCCAGATTGTGTATCATAAAACCTTGGTATTAAGTTTAAAATTGTGGATTTTCCAGAACCACTGTGCCCAACTAACGATGTCATTTTACCACCGGCTATATTAAGATTAATGTTTTTTAAAACATTTTCTTCATTAGAGTTATATTTGAAATTTAATTTATTAAATTTAATAGTTGCATTAGTAATATTGATATCTTCAGAAGCTTCATGATCTATAATTTTATTTTTATGATCAATAATAGGTAGAATTCTATTGGCTGCTGATAGCCCCTGATTTAATGTTATATTGATTGTTGATAAAGCCCTCACAGGTTGATAAGCGAGCATCATTGCTGCAAGAAAAGAGAAAAAATTACCTATTTCAAGCTCACTCTCAAGAGCTAATTTTCCAGAATAGAATATTAAAATTGCAATCATTATTCCTGTTAAGGTTTCCATAATTGGAGACATTCTCACAAAGACTGTATTGATTTTAATATTTTTATCTTTTAATTGATCTAAATGCTTATCAGTTCTCTTGCTTTCATATTCTTCTCTTTGAAATATTTTAACTAATTTATGGTTTTTAAATAATTCAATTAAGTGTGTGTTTAAAAAACCAGATTTTTCTTGAGCTTCCGTAACAACTTTTCCCATTCTTTTCCCCAATGTTTTTGAGGCAATACCAGCAATAGGTATCATAATTATAGCAATCAATGATAATTTCCAATTTTGATAAAACATTACAAACAATAATCCAAATAAAGTTAAGCTATCCTTGAATAGGTTTAAAACAGCTGTGCTAAGCAATGTTGTTATATGAGTTACGTCATATGTTAGGTTTGAAATAAATTTTCCAGAATGTTTTTGATCAATTAATTGCGTATCTGCTTTAATCAAAGATTTCACCATTTGTGATTGAAGAATTTTTTTAATCTCTTCGGCAACTTTAATCATAATTGCTTTTGCAAAATAAAGGGCAAATCCTTTTATGGCAAATGCTACAATTATTAATAAAGGAATTATAATTATTAAAGTCTGGTCTTTTTCGACAAATATTTTTTTTATAGCAGGATCTAAAAGCCAAGCTATTGTAGAGGTACTGACCGCAACAAGAACACCAAAAAAAACTGAAATTAATATTTTGTTAATGTACTTTTTTGAATAATCTTTATAAAGCCTTTTATAAATTTCTGAATTCTTCATTAAAATTTTCCAATTAGAATATTACAAAAAATAATAAGACCAACTAAATTATTGCTTTTAAAAACTCTTAAGCACAATGAAGGATCCTTGGAGTTAAAAAATTTTATCTGGTAGAAAAATAAGTGAGCAACCGTAATTAGTAAGCCTACGTAAAAAAAATAGCTATAATTCATCATATAACCCACAATTAAAATAGAGAAAATTAGAAAAGCATAACATATAGATACAAAGTTTTTTGGTTTATTTTTGAATTTTATTGAAGTTGATTTTACACCTATAATTTCATCATCTTTAATGTCTTGAAATCCATATATTGTGTCGTATCCTAGTGTCCAAAATATGGCTCCCAGGTAAAAGATAATAGCAACAACATTTATTTCACCTTGTATTGCTGTCCATCCTAAAATCAAACCATAATTAAATGTTATTCCTAAAAATAGTTGAGGCCAATAAGTAAATCTTTTCATTAGAGGGTAGGTAAAAGCCAAAGGCATAGAACCTAGGGCTAAAATAATTGTTAAGTTATTGAAATTAATTAAAACTAAAAAAGCAAGAGCGCACAAAATAACAGTATAAAAAATTGCTAATTTTATAGAAACTTTATTAGAAGCAAGAGGTCTATTTTTTGTTCTCTCTACTTTTTTATCAAACTCTTTGTCGGAAATATCATTTACTATACATCCTGCGGAACGCATCAGGACTGACCCTAAAAAAAATAATGATAAGTAAAAAAAATAATCATTTAAGTTTTTTGAAAAATCATAAGCAAGAGTTAACCCCCATGCACAGGGCCAAAATAATAGCATAAAACCAATTGGTCTTTTCAGTCTTGTTAATTCAATAAAGAGATTTAATTGTTTCATAATAATTTACTTGTAAATAACAAAGGCTAGTTTCATAATCAAATTGATTCGCATGAATATAGATTACACAGTTACAGCATTGATGTTTCCAGCAATACCCTTGCTTATGAACATCTACAGTAATAGATTTCACTCATTAAGTAAGCTTATTAGACAGCTTCATGATGAGCACGTGTATGAAAATCATATTCCTCCTGAGTGGAAAAAACAGTTTATAAATTTAAGTGGAAGAATTGTGTTATTGAAGTGGACCATCATGTTTGCAGCTTTTGGTCTTTTATTTAATTTGCTAACTGTATTTGCTCTCTATCTAAATGAAATTTTTGTAGCAAGGATAATTTTTGGATCTTGTTGTTTATCAATGATGGTTTCAATTTTAGTTTTCTTAAGAGAAATTCATATATCAACAAATGCATTAAAATTGCATATGTCTGATATGGATGTTGACTTAGATTAATTAGGAATAATAACTGCAGGACCAGTTAATAGTCTTGCTTCTAATTCTTCATGAGCTTTTTCAGCATCATCAAGTGAATATCTTTTTGAAATTTCAACTTTAAATTTTCCAGATAAGATTGCATCAAAAACTTTTTTAGCAGACTCAACTAATTCTTCTCTTGTCATTGTATAGTGTGCTATAGAAGGACGGGTAAAAAATAATCCTTTTGCGTTAATATGTTTTTTAACATCTATGGTATCAACGTACCCTGATGCATTACCAAAAGCGACCATCATACCTCTAACTTTTAAGGTTTCAATCGAACCATCAAATGTTTTAATGCCAACACCATCATAGACAACATCAACTCCATTTTTACCTGCAATTTTTTCCACCTCTTCAACAAAGTTTGTATCAGTATAATTTATTACATGATGACAGCCATTTTTTTTAGCAATGGCTTCTTTTTCTTTAGAACCAACAGTTCCAATAACTTCAGCACCCAATGCATTAGCCCACTGACATAAAATTTGACCTACACCACCAGCTGCTGCGTGGTATAAAACTTTATCACCTTTTTTAATTGGGTAAGCTCTGTGTAATAAATACTCAGCAGTTATCCCTTTTAGCATAATACAAGATGCAATTTCATCTGAAATACCTTCTGGAACTAAAACTAGTTTTTCTTGAGGAAACAATTGTTTTTCAGAATAACTACCAATTGGCATTGAAGAGTGTGCCACTCTATCTCCAACTTTAAATAGATCAACTTCTGAACCAACTTCCTCTATTATTCCACATGCCTCCAAACCAATTCCGCTTGGAAGAGGAATAGGGTACAAACCTGTTCGGTGATAAACATCAATGTAGTTAAGACCTATTGATAAATTTTTTATCAAAACTTCTTTTGGACCTGGTTTACTGATTTCAATATCTTTAATCTCTAAAACTTCAGGGCCGCCAAATTTTTCTATTTTAATAGTTTTCATTATTTTACAAATGTATCATTATGATAATCCTGAACAGCTTGCAAGATCTCTGCTTTAGTATTCATCACAAACGGACCCCCTCTTGCAATAGGCTCTCCAATAGGTTTTCCAGATATTAATAAAAACTTAGCTTTTGTTAAGCTAGAGACTTTCAATTTTTTACCTCTAGTTAGGATAATTAAAGTAGAATCTTTAACAGCATCATGATTTTGATTGCCAACTTTAATTTCTCCTTCAATCAAATATATTAATGAATTGTGACTTGAAGGAAGATCAAAATTAAATTCTTTTCCTTTTTCAAGCTCAACATCAAAGTAAACAGGTTCAACATTGTGACCTTTAACAGGTCCTTCTGCATCTTGAAACTTTCCAGCAATCACTTTGACAGTTTTATCAGCATCTTTATGAGTACTCATTTTATCTGCATCAATATAAATATATTCAGGCTTAGTCATTTTCAATTTAGCAGGCATATTTACCCATAATTGAAAACCATGAAGCTTACCTTCTTTCATTACGGGCATTTCTGAATGAATTATTCCACTTCCTGTTTTCATCCACTGAACATCTCCAGCGGTCATTATTCCTTCACCACCTGTGCTGTCTTTATGCTCAAAATCGCCAGCAAGCATATAAGTTACAGTTTCAATTCCTCTGTGAGGGTGAGGAGGGAAGCCCCCAATATAATCATCTTTATTTTCAGAGCCAAATTCATCCAACATTAAAAAAGGATCATGGTAATCAATAAGGTGAGTTCCAATACTTCTTTTTAACTTAACTCCAGCACCATCAGATGCTGCTACTGGTTCTATGATTTTTTCTACTTCAATATTACTCATTTATTTCCTCTAATTAAGAAGTATAAAGCAATTATTAAAAGAAATATTTGCTCACTAGTAAATAGTTTAGTTGTAATGAACCAATCTCTATGAGCTAATGCAAACGCATTTATCATAACAACGGTAATAGTTAAAGCACTTGCTCTTGTTATTAAATTACCAATAGGGCCCTTTACAAACCCACCAATAATTAAAAATAATCCAGCTCCTAATTCAGCGAGAGCAACCAAAGATGCAAAAAAAGGAGAAAAACCAAAATATTTAATTAAAACTTCAGGTGGTAATGGAAACTTACTTAATCCATGCAAACTAAATGCAACACCTAATCCAAATCTTATTAACCAAGGTGATAAGAATTGTACGTTAGAAAAAAATTTATTAATTTGATTATCTAATTTATTCATATTTTATTTGTTATGTGAGCCATCGCAAAGAGGCTGTTTGTTAGTTTGTTTACAAGCACAAAAAAACACTTTTTTGGTTTCTTCAGCTTTGTAGGCAACTGGAGTAAATTCTGTACCTTTGTGTGAAGCATCACAAAAGGGTTGATTTTTTGATTTACCACATGAACACCAGTAATAAGATTTAT
>JABMNQ010000192.1 GCA_013204495.1 Candidatus Pelagibacter sp. | reverse complement strand
TATCGTAGGGTATCATGTGTGAAATAATTTAATTTTTTCTTAAAATTATCTTTGTATCTATAATATGTCAATATAACTTACCCATAATGAAAGAACTTTTATATTTAAAGGATGATCAGTTAAAAGGGCTAATTGAAAAGTTGTTTACTGGTTATAGAGAGTCCTTTTCAGATGCGAGGAAAACTTTGGATAAGTACTCGATTGGGATAGCCCATCATAAAGTATTGCATCTACTTTCCATGTATAAAGGTATTACAATTTCAGAACTTCTTAAAAAACTTAAGATTACCAAACAAAGTTTAAATAGAGTTTTAAAAGATTTAATCAAGCTAGAGGTTATTTTTTTTGAAAAAGACCAGCAAGATACCCGGGTAAAACATGTTCACTTAAATGAAAAAGGGGAAACAATTTTTGATGAAATATTTACAACACAAAAAAAGAGAATTTACAACGCTCTTTTAAACTCAAGTTCAGAACAAGTTGTTAATTTTGACAATGTATTAAAAAAAATAATTAATGAATAATTTTATAGCTCATATTTTAGTTGTCGATGACGATGATGGAATTAGATCGTTAATAAAACAATATTTAAATGAAAATAATTTTTTAGTTACAACATCTAATAGTGCTGAGAATGCTAAAGAAAAAGTTTCAATTATTAAGTTTGATCTAATTGTGTTGGATGTGATGATGCCTGGGAAAAGTGGACTGGATTTTATAAAAGAAAATAAGTCAGAGATTGATACACCAATTATTCTTTTAACTGCTAAGGGAGAAGCTGAAGATAGAGTTGGTGGGTTAGAAATCGGCGCCGATGATTATTTGCCAAAGCCCTTTGAACCTAAAGAACTTACTTTGAGAATAAAAAATATTCTTAATAAAACAAAAAAAAATGACTTAAAAAGAATTATTACTTTTAATAATATTAAAATAGATTTGAATAAACTTCTAATTACCAAAAATGACCATGAATTTAAAATAAATAATACTGAAAAAATTATCTTAGAAAAAATGATTAACAATCCTGGTAAAACATTCTCAAGAGAAAGTATTGGAAAATTAATTGATTTAGAAAAAGAAAGATCTATAGACGTTATAATTACTAGATTAAGAAAAAAAATTGAACTTGATCCAAAAAATCCAAAATATCTACAAACCCTAAGAGGTGCTGGCTATGTCTTATGGATTGAGTAGGTTAATTAAAAATCTTTTACCACATAGATTATTTTATCGAGCCCTATTAATTGTTGCGGTGCCAATAATCGTTTTACAATTAGTCATAACTATTGTTTTTTTTGACAGTCTTTGGATTAAAACAAACAAGGGTATGACTCGTGCATTAGTTGGTGAGATGAAAACTTTTATAGTGGCTTATGACAATGGTAAATATAATAATAATGATTTATCAGGTCTTTTTTCAATTTATTTAGATCTTAATGTTAACTATAAAAAAGATGAATTTTTTAAAAAACCTCAAAAAAATAGGTGGTTTAGTCCAATAGATAGAAGCTTAAGAAGAGAGCTCAAATCAAATATTGGCATTGATAAATATTGGTTTGATACAACATCTTACAAGTCCCTTATTCACATAAACATTAAGCATAATGATGGATACTTTGAGTTTTTTATTCCCAAAGATAGAGTAACAAGTACTTCGGCAAGAATGTTTGCACTATGGATAACTCTTCCTGCTTTGTTGATGATAACTATAGCAATAATATTTCTTAAGAATCAGACTAGACCAATTGTAAATCTTGCAAAAGCAGCTCAAAGTTTTGGAAGAGGTGAGGATGTTGATGAATATAGACCCTCTGGTGCAATGGAGATAAGGCAAGCGGGCTTGGAATTTGATAAAATGAGAAAAAGAATCGTGAGACATTTCAATCAAAGATCAGAAATGCTGTCTGGAATAAGTCATGATTTAAGAACCCCTCTAACAAGGTTAAAACTTCAGCTATCCTTTATTAAAGATAAAGACTTATCAAAAAAAATGTCTTTAGATATTGATGAAATGGAAAAAATGCTTAACGAGTATTTACAATTTACAAGCTCAACTTACTTGGAAAAAGATGAGACCTTTGATATCTCAGAATTAATAGAAAACATAATTGATAAATATAACAATAAAAATATATCTAAAAAATTAATTCCTAGAGTCTACATTAGTGGTAGAAAAAATTTAATTAAAAGATCTTTAAACAATTTAATTAATAATTCAATTAAATATGCAAAAAAAATCAACCTACAATTATTAAAAAAAAATAATAATTTAATTATTACTATTGATGACGATGGAATTGGTATACCGGAAAATGAATACCAAAATGTCTTTAAACCGTTTTATAAAATAGATAAAGGTAGAGGTGACTCTAAATCGAGTGTTGGTCTTGGATTGTCTATTACATCAGACATTATAAAATCACATGGTGGAAATATTCTTTTAGAAAAATCTCCATTAAATGGCTTGAGAGTTAAGATTTTTTTACCTTTGTAGTTCTTTTTTTTAAATTATTTTTTTCAAGTTTTTCTATCTTTTTTTCAAGATTTTCTACTCTTTTAATTAAAATATCAGTTTCTTCTTTGCTCGTTAATTGCATTTTAAAAACTATTTCATCTCGTTTTGATTTTAAAACATTTATAATTTCAGAACTTAAATCTTTATAAGAAATAAGACCCTGCTCAAACAGCTTAGCTAATTTATCAATTACAAATTTGGATTTTGTCATATATTCATTTATAAAATTAATATACGGTATAAGTGATTTTTTAAAAATGTTTATTAATAATTTTGACCCAGTTGCTTTTGAAATTTTTTCTTTAGAAATTAGGTGGTATTCTTTGGCTTACATTGTCGGAATAGCATTAGGTTGGGTATATTGTAAAAAAAAATTAATTAAAGATCCTCATGTATTTAATTTATTTGATGATTTTATTACTTACTTAATCATTGGTATAATTTTAGGTGGAAGACTTGGTTATGCACTATTCTATAACTTGGGATATTATATAAAAAACCCAATTGAAATTCTAATGGTGTGGAATGGTGGAATGTCATTTCATGGAGGTTTAATTGGAGTCCTTTTTGCCTCCATATTATTTGCAAACAAGCATAAAATTAATCAATTTATATTCTTAGACTTGGTTGCCCTGTCAGCTCCCATCGGTATTTTCTTTGGCAGAATTGCAAATTTTATAAATTCCGAACTTTACGGTAGAGCTACTGATATGCCTTGGGGTGTTCAGTTTATTCTAATAGATAATGTTAAAAGACACCCATCTCAACTTTATGAAGCTTTTTTTGAGGGAATTATTCTTTTTTTAATACTTCAGTATTTCTTTAAAAAAAATTACTCTCAAGTGCCTGGAAAAATATCAGCGCTATTCTTGATTTTTTATTCTTTGTTTAGATTCTTTGTGGAATTTTTTAGATCTCCTGATCCACAAATCGGATATTTAATTTTAAACTTAACTTTGGGTCAACTTATAAGTCTCCTATTCCTAACATTAGGAATATTCCTTTTTTATTTGAAAAAAAATGAAAATCAAAAATGACGATCTAATTACCTTAGATAACTTTATAGAGGAGTCTCTCTATAACGAAAAATTTGGCTATTATATTAAAAAAGATCCTTTTGGCGCAAAGGGTGATTTTATAACAGCTCCCAATATATCGGTACTGTTTTCTGAAATGATAGCAATTTGGGTAATTTCATTTTGGGAGAAACTAAATTGTCCTGAAAAATTTAATTTAATAGAATTGGGAGCTGGCAATGGTGAAATGATGAAAATTTTAGTTGCAACATTTTCCAAATTTCCAAAGTTTGAAGACGCTTGCAATATTAATATTTTAGAAAAAAGTAAGTTACTCAGAAAAACCCAAAAAGCTACTATTAATAGTAAGAAAATCACATGGCTAAATAATTTAAATGAATTGAATAACTCTCAATGTATTTTCCTCGCAAATGAATTTTTTGATGCGTTACCAATTAAACAATTTATAAAAAAAGGAAAAAAATGGCATGAAAGGCACGTCAAATTTAAAAGCAAAGCAAATAAAGAATATGTGGATATTCCATTTAATATGGAAAGATTTGAAAAAGAAATCAAATTTAAAATTTCACATAAGCAAAAATTTATTGAGTATTCTCCTCAAGCTGCCGAATACTTAAAAAATATAACCAATAAAATTAAAAATGATAAAGGAGGAATTTTAATAATTGATTACGCCTATACGGATAAAGAAATGAAAAACACTCTTCAGGCGGTCTCAAAGCATAAATACTGTAATGTCTTAGAAAGCTTTGGGAATTCAGATATAACCTACAATTTGAGCTTTGACTTAATAGATAAAATGATTAAAAAATTCGGTACTTTTGCTTCTTTGATAACAACGCAAAAACAGTTTCTTACAAAGCTTGGTATAATGGAGCGTGCCGAGATAATTTCTAAAAACATGCAATTTAGTACAAAGGCGGATGTTTTTTTTAGAATTAAAAGATTAATTGACGAAAAACAAATGGGTCATTTATTTAAAGTAATGTTCATAACAAACCATAAAAATAAATTTAAGCTAGGATTTAACAGTGATTAAGTCAAAAAAACTCAATAGATTTCAAAATATAAACCACGCTTTTTTCAACAGAATAGGTGGAAAATCCACTGGTATATTTAAGAGTTTAAATTGTGGGCCTGGATCAGCTGATAAGAAGAAAAATATTTTGAAAAACCTTACAATTGTAAAAAAGATAATTAACCCCAAGTCTAAAAAAATTATTTTACTAAACCAGATTCATAGTAATAAATTTCACTTTATTGATAAAAATTCAAAAATACTGAGAAATAAATTTGAAGGTGATGCCTTGATTACAAATAGAGCAAATCTTCCAATAGCAGTTCTAACGGCTGATTGTGCTCCTATACTAATACACGATGAGAAAACAAAAATGATAGCTGCCATACATGCTGGCTGGAAGGGTGCATACAAGGATATTGTTATAAAGGTTATAAATTTTATGATTAAAAAAGGTTGTTCTCCTAAAAATATTACTGCCGCTATAGGACCATGCATTTCTGTAAATAGCTATGAAGTAAAGGAAGATTTCATAAAGAGATTTACTAAAAAGAATAAAAAAAATAGAATTTTTTTTAAAAGAATAAACAATCAAAACTACTTTAGTTTAAATAAATATATTTATTCTCAATTAAAAGCCCTAAATATAAAGAAAATTGACATTATTAATAAGGATACATTCAAGCCTAAAAACAATTTTTTTAGCGCAAGAAGATCTATTGGCCGCAAGGAGAATGATTATGGTAGAAATATTTCAGTAATTATGATTAATTAATAATATCTCATGAAATTATTAACTGGAAACAGCAACAAACCTCTAAGCAAAAATATCGCAAAATATTTAAAAACTAAACTTGTTAATTCAAGTATTAAAAAATTTTCTGATGGTGAAATTTATATAGAAATTAATGAGAATATTAGAGGAAACAGTATCTTTATAATTCAATCAATCTCCTCACCCGCGAATGATAACTTAATGGAGTTATTACTTTGTATTGATGCATTAAAAAGGTCTTCGGCTAAAAATATTACTGCTGTTATTCCATATTTTGGATATGCAAGACAAGATCGAAAAGTAGTGCCACGGACTTCTATCTCGGCAAAACTTGTTTCCAATTTAATCACTAAAGCAGGTGCTGATAGAGTTGTTACTGTAGATCTTCATGCGGGCCAGATTCAGGGTTTCTTTGATATTCCTGTAGACAATTTATTTGCTACACCTATTTTTGCAAGACATGTTAAAAAAAATATTAAAAGTAAAAATATTATTTGTGTTGCTCCAGATGTTGGTGGAACAGAACGAGCAAGAGCTCTTGGTAAAATTTTAGATGCTGACCTTGCTATCGTGGATAAAAGAAGACCTAAACCAGGCCAATCAAAAGTGATGAACGTGATAGGAAATGTTAAAGGCAAAACTTGCATTATAGTTGATGATATAATTGATTCCAGTGGAACGATTGTAAATGCAGCTAAAGCTCTAATAGATAGAGGCGCAAAAGAAGTTTTTGTTTATATTACTCACGGTGTTCTTAGTGGAGAGGCTGTAGAGAAAATTAAAAAGTCTGTTATTAAAAAATTAATAATAACAGATACTATCGATAACCATGATAAAATTAAAAATGTTAAAAATATAGAAGTTTTGCCTATTTCAACCCTTATGGGAGAGGCAATTAAAAGAATTTCCAATTCAACATCTGTATCTGATTTATTTAAATAATTATCTTGAGTTATTAAGAAACTTGAGCTAGAAACCTCCTTTTTATGAATTCACTTGAAGTAAATACTAGAGAAACTAAATCAAAGGGAGATGTTCGTTCTCTTAGATTGGCTGGTAATATTCCAGGTATAATCTACGGGGGTCCAGAGCAAAATCAAAAAGTTACTGTATTAAAAAAGACCCTAAAATCTTTAATAGAAAAAGGAAGTTTTCTATCAAATATTATAACTCTTAATTTAAATGGTAAGCCTCAAAATGTTTTACCAAGAGAAATCATTTACAATGTAGTGTCAGATGAGCCAATTCATATTGATTTTCTTAGAATTGTACCAGGTGTAAAAATTAGAATAGAAGTGCCTGTAGAATTTATTAACCATGAAACATCCCTGGGCTTAAAAAGAGGCGGGGTATTAAACATCGTTAGAAGAAAAATTGAATTAAAATGCCCGAGTGAAAAAATTCCATCTGCAATAACTATAGACTTGGATGGAGTGGACATTGGGAAGAGTTTCAAAATTTCTTCAATTAAATTAGAAGAGGGTGTTACGCCAACTATTATCGGCAGAGATTTTGTAATTGCAACATTGGCAGCTCCTACAGTTATGAAAGAGCCTGAAAAACCAGCTGAAGCAGCCGAAGATGCGGCGGCAGACGGCAAAGAGGCGGCACCAGCAGATGGCGATGTCAAAAAGGTTGCTGAAGAAAAAAAATAATCAACTTATCATAGTGAAGTCTCCTAGATACGATTTAAAAAAAATATGCTTTTATTTGTAGGTTTAGGAAATCCAACACCCGATAGCGAAAATAACAGACACAACATAGGTTTCAAATTAATTGATGCACTTAATCTAAAATTTCGACTATCTAAACAAAAACCAAAATTCAAAGGATTGCTAACGACTGGTAATATTAAGGATAAAAAAGTTTACGCAATAAAACCTCTTACCTTTATGAATAATTCTGGAATTTGTATAAGGGAATTAATTGAATACTTCAAGATTGATGCGGAAGATGTGATTGTCTTTCATGATGATCTAGATATTGAATTTGGAAAAGTAAAAGCAAAGTTTGCAGGGTCCAGCGCGGGACATAACGGAATTGAGTCTATAGATAAATTTATTGGAAAAGATTATTCTAGAGTAAGAATTGGAATTGGAAGACCTAAAACTAAGGCTGATGTTTCAGACCACGTATTAAAAGATTTTGATGAAGATGAGATGTTACAATTAGAAAAAATTACTGATAATATTATTAATTCAATATCTATATTATTAGATAAAAAGTTAGATTTATTTTCAAGTACAGTAAATAATAAATAATGAGTTTTAAGTGCGGCATTGTTGGATTGCCTAATGTTGGAAAATCTACTTTATTTAATGCACTAACAAATTCCAGCAAAGCACAAGCAGCTAATTTTCCCTTTTGCACAATAGAACCAAACGTTGGCGTTGTTTCGGTACCAGATCAAAGATTAGATAAATTAGTAGAAATTTCAAAGTCAAAAAAAAAGATAAACACTACTATAGAATTTGTAGATATAGCAGGCCTAGTGGAGGGCGCCTCTAAAGGCGAAGGTTTAGGAAATAAATTCTTATCCCACATAAGAGAAGTTGATGCTGTAATCCACATGATTAGATGTTTTGACTCTGACGATATCCAAAATGTGAACCCTACCGTAGATCCTGTGAGAGATTTAGAAATCATTGAAACAGAGATGATGCTAGCAGATCTTGAATCGATACAAAAAAGATTAGAAAAGAATAATAAAAAAAATGTTGACGAGGAACAGATTAAAATACTAGAAGTTGCATTGGATTGCATAAATAACGCTAAGGATATCCAAATTCTTCGGGACCAATTTGAAAAAAAACTACTAAACCAAAGCAGCTTGTTATCTTTGAAGCCTAAAATTTTTGTATGTAACGTTGATGAAGTAAGCGTTCAAAATGGAAATAACTATACACAAGCTTTTATTGATAAATTTGGTGAAAAAAATACCCTAATAGTTTCGGCTGATATTGAAAACCAAATAAATCAGTTGGAAAATGAAGAAAAAGAAAATTATATGGAGATGATTGGATTAAAAAGAACTGGTTTAAATATGTTAATTCAAAAAGGCTACAATATTTTAGAGTTAGATACCTATTTTACATCAGGACCTGAAGAAACTAGAGCTTGGACTATTCAGAAAAACTGCACTGCCCCAAAAGCAGCTGGTGAAATACATACTGATTTTGAAAAAGGTTTTATTAGAGCTGAAACAATTGCATACGAAGATTTCATAGTAAATCAAGGTTGGGTAAATTCCAAAACTAATGGAAAAATGAGACTTGAAGGGAAAGATTATATTGTTAAAGATGGTGATATACTAAACTTCAGATTCAATGCGTGACCAAATTTTCTTCATACTAAAGTAAACTAGAATAGTTAAAATAATTAAATATAAAATAGCTTTAAAGCCCATCTTGTGTCTACTCTCTAAATGTGGCTCCGCTGCCCACATTAAAAATGTCGTAACATCTTTTGCCATTTGTTCTTTTGATGCTGTAGTGCCATCACTATATTCCACCAAACCATCAGACAATGGTTCTGCCATCTTAATATTGTTTCCGTACATATACTTATTATAGTAAACACCGTCATCCAGCGTCACTCCACTTGGAGCATCCTCATAACCAAGTAACAATGAGTAAATATAATCTACACCTCCAGTTCTAGCTTTTGCTAGTACGGACATATCCGGTGGATAAGCTCCTCCATTTGCTGCTTGTGCTGCTTTAATATTTTCAAACGGCATTACAAATTTATCTGATAATTTTGCTGGTCTTATAAACATTTCACCATCATTATTGGGTCCATCATTAACCTCAAAACTTGCTGCTATTGCTTTAGCCTGCTCTTCAGTAAATTCTGGTCCACCTGGTTCAAATAAATTTCTATAACTTAAGTATTTCATTGAATGGCACGATGCACAAACCTCCTTATAAACCTGATATCCTCTTTGAAGCGAACCCCTATCAAATTTACCAAAAAGACCTTTGAAGCTCCAATCTGTTTTTAAAAAATCTACTTTTTCAGCTGCATTAACTTGTGTTGCTCCTATTAAAATAAGGGCTATTAAATAAGTTATTTTAAAAATATTTTTCACTTAATTAATTTAAACTTTCTTTTTTTTTAACAGCTGATGCCATTGGCATTCCTCCAAGTACTGGTTCTGTAATATTTAAAGGTAAGGGTATAGTTTTTTCTTTAAATCCTAATACCGGTAAGATTATTAAAAAATGAATAAAGTAATAAGCTGTGGCAACCCTGGCAATTAATAAGTAAAGCCCTTCAGCTGGCATTGCACCCACATAACCTAGAACTAATACATCCACTACTAGTATCCAATAAAATTGCTTGTAAAGAGGTCTAAATACTGCAGATCTAATTTTTGAAGTATCCAACCAAGGCAGAGCAGCTAAAATTAAAATTGCAGATAACATTGCTATTACTCCTAATAATTTATCAGGCACAGATCTTAAGATGGCATAAAAAGGTAGCAAGTACCACTCTGGAACAATATGAGCTGGTGTTACCATTGGGTTTGCTTCAATATAATTATCTGCATGACCTAAAATATTTGGTGAATAAAATACAAAGAATGCAAAAATAATCATAAACATTAGTAATGCAAAAGCATCTTTAATAACGATGTATGGATGAAATGGTACGGTATCCTTAGACGGTTTTTTAACATCAATCCCTACTGGATTGTTATTTCCAGGAACGTGTAAAGCCCAAATATGAAGAACTACTAAACCTAAAATTAAAAATGGTAATAAGTAGTGAAGTGTAAAAAATCTTGTTAAAGTTGGATTATCAACTGAATAACCACCCCATAACCAATTCACTATTCCCTCGCCCACTAAAGGGATTGCACTAAAGAGATTGGTAATTACAGTTGCACCCCAAAAACTCATTTGGCCCCATGGTAAAACATAGCCCATGAATGCAGCGGCCATCATTAAAAGATAAATTATTATTCCAATAATCCAAATTATTTCTCTAGGCGATTTATATGATCCATAAAATAAAGATCTAAATATATGGATATATACCGCTAAGAAAAACATCGAGGCACCATTTGCATGGATATATCTTATTAACCATCCGTAGTTTACATCTCTCATAATATGCTCAACGCTCTCAAAAGCCATGTCCACATGAGCGATGTAATGCATAGCCAAAGTTAAACCTGTAACGATTTGCGTGATTAAACAAAAAGTTAAAATTCCTCCAAATGTCCACCAGTAATTTAAATTTTTTGGAGTTGGGTAATCAGTTAAATGACTAGCAAGTGTTAAAAGTGGAAGTCTATCATTAAACCATTTTCCAAATTTTGATTTTGGTGCGTACTCGTGATCACTCATAACTATCTACTATCCGATTTTAATTGTGTTGCTATTAACAAATTCATATTTTGGAACTTCCATGTTTGTGGGTGCAGGACCTTTTCTAATTCTTCCCGATGTATCGTAATGCGATCCATGGCATGGACAGAACCAACCATTGTAATCTCCTTTATCATTTAAAGGTACACATCCTAAATGGGTACAAACACCAACCATCACAAGCCACTCAGGATTTTTTGCTCTATCCTCATCTTTTTGAGGATCTTTTAAATCTTCTAATTTTACCGCTCTCGCTTCGGCTATTTCTTCGGGTGTTCTTCTTTTAATAAAAACTGGCTTTCCCCTCCAAAGTACAGTGATTGTTTTACCTAGTTTAACTGAACTCACATCAACTTCCGTACTAGCTAATGCTTTTACTGAAGCATCAGGGTTCATTTGATCAACTAAAGGCCAAACAACCGCCCCTACTCCAACAGCTCCAACTGCATATGAGGCTGTAAATAAAAATTCTCTTCTTTCAGGTTTTTTTTCAGACATCTTTTGTTTTTTGTATACTGTTATCTAATATATGATTTCATATAAGAAAAGAGTTTTTTTTCTACTGAAACAATGACACATAAACAATGAATTTGAGACCCAAAATAGCCTTATATGAACCTGATATTCCTCAAAATACAGCTGCCATTATTAGAACATGTGCATGTTTGGGGGCTGATTTAGAAATAATTGAGCCATGCGGTTTTTTATTCAACGATAAAAGATTCAAAAGGGTTGTGATGGATTATATGGATGAAAAAATGATAAAAATTTACCAAAGCTCAGAAGAATTTTTTAAATCAAAAAAAGATCAGCGAGTTATATTATTGACAACTAAATCGTCAGATTCTTATGCTAAATTCAAATTTGAGAGTAATGACACATTATTATTTGGGAGAGAAAGTGCTGGCGTGCCAGATCACGTACATAATTCTATAAAATATAGGTTAAAAATACCTATGATGGATAATAAAAGATCTTTAAATATAGCCTCTTCAGTTGCTATAATTCTTTCTGAAAATTTAAGACAAACTAATTTTATTAAATAATGGATAAAGAAATTAAAAAAAAAATTACCTCTAATTGGTTTAGGTTATTACAAAATACTATTTGTAATGACATTGAAAAATTAGAAAGTAATAAATTAAAATTTAAATCTAAAACTTGGAAAAGAAATGGAACTAAAGATGAAGGTGGTGGTGAATTTAGAATTTTAAAGTATGGTAAAGTATTTGAAAAAGTTGGTGTAAATTTCTCAGAAGTATATGGTAAGTTTTCAAAAGTAATGAGTAAAAAAATACCTGGAGCAGCTAAAGATCCAAGATTTTGGGCGTCGGGAATTTCTGTTGTAATGCATATGAATAGCCCTCATGTACCTGCCATTCATTTCAATATAAGATTTATTTACACAACGCATGGATGGTTTGGGGGTGGAATGGATGTAACACCTTGTATTAATGACACTAAAGAAAAAAAATTCCTCCATTACGAGTTAAAAAAAATGTGTAATCGTCATGATAAAAAGTTTTATAAAAAATATAAAAAATGGTGTGATGAGTATTTTTATCTTCCTCATAGAAAAGAAACTAGAGGTATTGGTGGCATTTTTTTTGATTACAAAAAAAACAATTGGGAAAAAGATTTCAAATTTGTAGCAGACCTAGGAGTTACTTTTCAAATGTTGTTTAACTCAATAATTAATTCCAAATATAAAAAGAAATGGACTGCAAAAGAAAAGGAAATACAGTATATTAAAAGAGGCAGATATGCTGAATTCAACTTACTCTATGACAGGGGAACTAAATTTGGCCTACAAACAGGTGGTAACGTCGAAGGTATTTTAATGTCTTTACCTCCAATAGCAAAATGGAATTAAAATGGATAAAGAACCAATAACATCAGCTGGACTTGAAAGCTTAAAGGAAGAGCTAATTTTTTTAAAAGAAAAAAAACGTCCTCAAATAGTAGCAGCTATTTCTGAGGCAAGATCTCATGGAGATTTAAAAGAAAATGCCGAATATCACGCTGCAAAAGAAGATCAATCTCATAATGAGGGAAGAATAGCTCAAATTAATGATATTATTGCAAGAGCTAATGTAATTGAAGTTACCAACATTAACAACGACGGGAAAGTCATCTTTGGGTCAACTGTTGACTTAGAAAATCTTGATACAGGAGAAAAAATTACTTACAAAATTGTAGGAAAAGATGAGGCTGATTTACAAAAAAAACTAATATTTTTTCAATCACCTATAGGTAAAGGGTTAATTGGGAAAAATAAAAATGATTTAGTTGAAATTAAAACTCCTGCTGGTGTAAAAAACTTTGAAATAAAAGATGTTAAATACGTTTAATTACTTACAATTTTTTGAACTTCTTTTTCTGAAATTTTAAAGTTATTATTAGTCCAAATTTCCTCAATTGCCTTAAGTTTTATTCCTAATTCTTTTCCTTCAGGAATTTGATACTTTTCCATTAAAATATTTGCCTTAAGCGGCAATACTGGAATGTCTTTCTCTTTAAAAATTTCAATCAATTTTATTAATTTATTTTCTACTTTATTGGATTTAAAAATTTTAAAATAAATAACATCTATCAAGGCCTCTCTACCATTAAAATAAAGAATTTTATTTAAATTTTTTTCTGAAAAACTGATACTTGTAATTTTCTTTGAATAAAAATTATTTAAAAATAAAAGTCGCTTTTGATCTTTTTTGGATAAATTAAATTTGTAAATAAAATAATCCACGTTATCTGTCCCATCTATAATCATTAAAGATAACAATAAAATGAAGTCAACTTTGGCAAGGTTTTTTATTGCAAAGCTATTCGGTTTACCAAATAAAGAAATATTTTTAAGCTGAGGAAAGACAAGATTAATAATTTCAAGACTGTCTTTATCTTTTGTTAATTTTGAAAACCCTTTCGATCTTACTAGTTTTTGCAACTCATCTAGCAATCTTTCTGGAGAAATACTTGAAACACCAGCTAGATTTTTTTTTATTATTTTAATAACTGATGGTTCATGTTTAACTTTTGAGTAATTAAGAAAAAATCTAATATATCTTAACACTCTTAAGTAATCCTCCTTAATTCTAATTTCCGCATTTCCAATAAAAAGAATTTTTCCATTTTCTAAATCTTTTTTCCCATCAAAAGGATCAAAAAGGCTGCCATCAATATCTGCATAAATAGCATTAATAGTAAAATCTCTCCTTGATGCATCCTCTTTCCAATTATCTGAAAATTCAACTTTTGCATGCCTCCCATCGGTATCAACATCTTTTCGAAGGGATGTAATTTCAAACTTAATATTATTTATTAATGCAGTTATTGTGCCGTGCTCTATACCGCTTTCATAATATTTTATATCATTTTTATTAAGTGCATCACAGACGTCTTTAGGGCTCAAGTTTACTGCCAAGTCTATGTCATCAAAATTTTCTTTATTAATAATTTTCCTTACACAACCGCCAACATATCTAATTTCACTATTGGCTGAAAATGAATGAATGGCTCTAAATATCTTCTCTATTTCAGTTTCTTTTTTAATATTTTTGAAGCCTAAATTTATGTAATTAAGATTTTGAGATCTAAAAAAAATTTTATTTAATAAATTATTCATATATGGCTGGGGCGCTAGGATTCGAACCTAGGGTGCCGGTACCAAAAACCAGTGCCTTACCGCTTGGCTACGCCCCAATATTAATTGCATATAGCACAAAAAAAAAAAATTATATAGTTTTTGATTCAATACACCAATGACTATTAAATTTCCTTTTAAATTGCCTGTATGCGTTACTACAAGCCTGTTGAGAATGAAAATAAGCTACGATTGAGGAGCCCGATCCTGACATTCTTACAAATTTAATATTTGGCAAAGTTACCAAAAAGGATTTAATCTTATTAAGTTTTGGATATTTATTTAGAGCAATTTTTTCAAGGTCATTATTTAAAGTTTTTAGGTATTCTAGTTTAAACATTTTTTGTTGAGGTGAATTGAATTGAGGTTTCGAAAATGAATTAACTTTAGAATAGATGTATTTGGTGGAGCATCCAAATTCTGGCTTAACTACTAATACATATAATTTGATTTTTTTATCAAATTTTTTAATTTTGCCATTTGATGAGAGAATAGTGTTAGTTGGTCTTATTCCTAAAATAACATCAGAACCTATTTTGGCAGTTAAATTTTTTAATTCTTCATTTTTTATTTTTAATATTTTTTTATTTATAAAAAAATTTATCAAACTCGCTGCATTCATTGAGCCCCCACCCAGTCCTGCCTTATGAGGTATATTTTTTTTAATTTTTATTTGAAATTTTTGATGATTTAAGAGTTTTTCTGTATCTAATAATTTTAATAAAGTTGATATAGTATTAATTTTATTAATATTTTTTGAGAACTTACCATTAAAAATTATTTTATGATCTTTGTTTTTAGTTTTTTTTATATAGATTAAATCATATAAATTTATAAAAGAAATTAGACTTTCAACCTTATGCAGTTTTGCATTCTTGCCTATTACGTTTAATGCAAGATTTATTTTTGCATAAGACTTGATTTTGAACACACTCATAAATTAAGAATTTTTTAACCCATCAATTAATTTTTCTTGAATATTTTTTTTCATTTCGTCCTCTGCTTCTTCTAGATTTAAAACACTTAGCCAAAAATATCTTGCTTGAATTTTTCTATCTAATTTCCAAAGAATATCCCCATAATGATCATTTACTGTTGGGTCTTGTGGCATTAGCTCAACGGCTCTTTTTAGAAAATTTTCTGCTTTTTCATATTGATTAACTAAGAAGTAGGCCCATCCTATAGAGTCGATTATATAAGGATCATTACTTCTTGCTGCAAATGCTTTTTCCAACATGCCAAGCGCTATGTCTATTTTGTATTCACGCTCTAACCAAGAATAAGCTAAATAATTTAAAACATAAGCATCATCAGGGTTAATTTCTAACGATTTTAAAAGATCCTTGTCAGCTCTTTTGTAATCTCCTGATCTTTCATAACTACCACCCCTTCTGTACAAAATTTCAGCATAAAGTTCTGAATTTTTATCAATATTTACTAGGATTTGATCATAATACTTTATGGCCTCACTATATCTTTTTGCATTCTTATTAAAATTTGCAATATCAAAAATCATTTTTTCGTTAGGGCTATCGATGCCTTCAAATTTCAAATTAATAAAATTTAAAGATGCATCTTCATCAAAATTTTTTGAAATAATTTGTGCTTCTTTTTTTAACCTAAACCAATAATAGAACTCATCATTTTTATCAAAAATTTCTAAAGTATTTAAGGTGTTTGCGTAGTCTTTATTAAGATAATAATTTTCGGCTAAAAGAGAAAAATTAAAGGTAAATTTAGGATTCAAATAGTTTGCTATATTCAAATAGAAATTTGATTTTTCATAATCATTCTGTGAAGAATATAAATTGGCTACTAAAAAAAACAATTCGCCAACTATATCACTAGAACTGGTACATGAAAAAATTTCATTAAAACTTTCAAATTTTTTATCTTCAATCCATTTTTTTCCTTGCGAGATTAGCAGAGAAGAATTGAGATAATCAAAGTTATCCGTGATCTGTTTTGCCTCCTCATATTTATTATTTTCTACTAAATAGTTTATGAAAAAAAATATATACCTTGAATAGTCTGCATCGTTTTGTGTGTTAACTAACTTATCAAAGTAATTTTTTGTGTTTTGATCATTTAGATAACACCTTTGAAACACCTCATTAATAAATGAAAAATTTCCAAATGTTTTTTTGTTACTGGAAAGTTTTTTTTCTTTAAAAACATGTAGGTATTGCTTAAATGTTTCTGCAATTATTAAGGCAAACCTATCATTGTTAATAAATTCATAGGATTTATTAATATAATCTTCACTTTTTTTATAATCATTTTTTTTTAAACTATCTATCGCCAATAATAAATTTGCTTGAAAAAAATTAGAATTAGCTTTTGTAGAATTTTGTTTAATTTGATTAATTGCTTGCTTTACTTTTCCCTCTAAAACCAATGAGAATGTATACCTCTCAAGGTAAGCATCATGCTGTTTAATTAAAAATTTTGATGAGTTAAAAAATTTTAGAGCTTGAGAATTATCTGAATTTTCATATGCAACAATTCCTGAAAAATAATTGGATAAAAAGCGCTTATTAAAGTCGTTTAAAGTCGTACTTTTTGAGTATAATGGGCTTTGATAAAGTAATAATATTAAAATAAATTTAAGTAACTTTAGTAACATTAAACCATTGTATGTCTAAAAAAGTAATAAATCAAAACTCCAATTATGACTCCGAATTCATAGATTCTATTGGATCAAACTTTATTTTTAATGAAAATCCTATCAACCGGTTAAAAAATACAAGTTATGATTTAAAAGAAAATGGTGTTGTTAAAAAAATAGATAAAATAACTGAGCTTAGACAGCTTAAAGAGCAAATAAACTCAATTAATGATTGTAGGCTAAAAAATAATTCAAAAAACATAGTATTAGGTGATGGAAATATTAATAGTCCAATAATGTTAATTGGTGAAGCTCCTGGGATTGAAGAGGATACAGCTGGAATAACTTTTATGGGTGAGGTTGGAGATCTTTTAAAAAAAATGTTGCTTGCTATAAACATCAAAAAAGAAAATATTTATACAACATACGCTGTAAACTTTAGGCCACCAGAAGATCGAAAGCCGACTGCAGCTGAAATAAAAAGATATTCTCAATTTCTTCAAACACATATTTCAATAATTAATCCAAAAATAATTATTCTTATGGGTAGTACCGCTATGGAATCTTTAACAGGTTTAAATAGCAAACTATCTATTGAAAGAGGAAAATGGAAGGAGGTGATTGTAAAAAATACAAACTATAATGTTATTATAACTTTTAATCCGTCATATCTTTTAAGGATACCTGAAAATAAAAAATATTCTTGGGATGATTTAAAAAAAATTAAACAAAAAATTCTAGATTTAAAAATAAACATCTGATGAAAATTTTAGCTGGTGTTGATGAGGTTGGAAGAGGAAGTTTAATTGGCCCTGTTTATGCTGCAGCTGTAATATTAAATGACTCAATTAATAAAAAACTATTAAAAGATTCTAAGTCTTTAACCAAAGATAAAAGAGAAAAGCTTTATAAGTATATTAAAGAAAACTCTATCTGGGCTATAGGGCAAGCATCAATCAAAGAGATAGAAAAAATTAATATATTACACGCTAGTTTGCTTGCTATGAAAAGAGCTATTCTAAAATTAAAAAAAAAACCTTCTCTTGTATTAATAGATGGAAATAAACTGCCCAATCTTAAAAACTATAATTTAAAATATGTAATTAAGGGTGATCAAAAAATTTCAAGCATTTCTGCAGCGTCAATTATAGCTAAAGTTAGTAGAGATAAATTCATAACTAAACTTTCCAAGGAATTTAATGGTTATGGATGGGATACAAATTCTGGATATGGAACCAAAGAGCACTTAAAAGCAATTAAGAAGTTTGGTATTACTAAGTATCATCGAAAAACCTTCTCACCCATTTGTGATCTTCTATAAATTCTACAGAAGCAACACAAGATCTAGTTGTTAAAAAATAAGCCAACACAATTTGAATCCATTTAATTCAATCTGAGGTTGACCGTGGAATCCCTTTGGAGTTTAATTGTTTTATAAAAAATGGAAAACAATTTTAAAAATAAAATTATAAATGGCGACAGTCTTGAGGAGTTAAAAAAAATTCCAAGTGAAACTTTTGACCTTGTTTTTGCAGACCCACCATACAACTTACAATTAAAGAATTCACTTACAAGACCAGACAGAAGTAAAGTAAGCGCTGTTAGTGACAAGTGGGATCAGTTTAAAAGCTTTAAAGAATATGATGATTTTACAGTTGCTTGGCTTTCTGAGTGTAGAAGAATATTAAAAAAAGATGGAGCTATTTGGGTGATAGGAAGTTATCACAATATTTTTAGAGTAGGAACGGCAATACAAAATTTAGGCTTTTGGATTTTAAATGATGTTATTTGGAATAAAAATAACCCTATGCCTAATTTTAGAGGAACCAGATTCACCAACGCCCATGAAACTTTAATTTGGGCTTCTAAAAGCGAAAAATCAAAATACACTTTTAACTATCAATCTTTGAAATGTTTAAATGATGACCTTCAAATGAGATCTGATTGGAACTTGCCTATTTGCAATGGGGCAGAACGACTTAAGAAAAATGGTAAAAAAGTTCATTCAACTCAAAAACCTGAATCTTTATTGCATAGAGTTTTATTAGCATCCTCAAATAAAAATGATATAATTTTAGATCCATTCTTGGGGTCTGGAACAACAGCAACAGTTGCAAAAAAATTAGGTAGAAACTATTATGGTATAGAGAAAGAAAAAAATTATTTTAAAGCAGCAGAAGAAAGATTAAAGAGCACAAAACCTATAGAAGATAATTTCTTAGACACTTTAAAAAATAATAGATCTAAACCTAGAATACCTTTTGGATCACTAGTTGAGCTTGGAATAATTAAACCTGGAACAAGTATTTATGATCAAAAGAAAAAAATTGTTGCTAAAATTATGGCAGATGGCAGCATCAAACACAACCAGGCCGAAGGATCCATTCACAAAGTTGCAGCAACAATACTTGGTTCTGAGAGTTGCAATGGCTGGACTTACTGGTACTGCACAATAAATGGCGTTTCTGTGCCAATAGACAATTTAAGACAAAGATTAATTTCTAAAAATTAGTTTTTATAAATTTTACCAAGATAACTGTTAATAAATTTTTCATTTTTTACTAATTGTTTCATTAATAAATTTCTAATCCAAATTATTAATGGACTGGACAAATGAAAAGCAAAATAATTAAATTTTGATTTATTATCAATCATTTTTGTCCTTTTAATTCTTCCCAAATTGAATGGAATATTCCCTTTTTCTAAATTCTTATATAGCTCATAAGCAGCCTCTATTGATTGAGACGCACCTTGT
>JABMNQ010000191.1 GCA_013204495.1 Candidatus Pelagibacter sp. | reverse complement strand
GTGCCAAGGTATTAATATTTTTTCCATCATTGTAACAAAGCCAAAAACCGATAAGCCTAAGCATGTTAAGAAAAAAATTCCTGCAAAAGCTAAATCTGGCCTCATATTTCCTGTTACAATAGAAATATAAAAACCAAGCCCTTTATCTGATCCAATAAATTCTGCTATAGTAGCTCCTACGGTTGCGTTAATAGCGGCATATTTAAAACCAACAAAACATTGAGGCAAAGCAGCTGGTAAACGAATTGTAAAAAAAGTTTTTAATCTACTTGCACCAGTAGACTGGTAAAATAAAGTAAGTTCATTGCTTAATGAATTAAATGCTAAAATTGCATTTAATACTATTGGGAAAAAACAAACTAAGACTACAATAATTACTTTGGGCATTAATCCAAAACCAAACCATGATATAAATAAAGGAGCAAAGGCTATTTTAGGTGTCATCTCAATACTAACAAAAAAGGGATATAAAGTTCTTCTTAATATTGATGAAAAAGAAATGGCTATTCCAAACCCTAATCCCAGAATCAGTGCTATTATATATCCAAGTATAGTCTCTAGTGCGGTAATACCAGTATAATAAATTAGTTTATCCAAATCTGCAGAACCTTTTAAAAAAATTTCTGAAGGCGCTGGCAGAATATATCTGGGTATATCAAATAAGGGTATTGAATATTCCCAAAATAAAAAAAAACCAACAAAAAATAAAATTAACATCCATCCACTCAAGATCCATTTAATAAATTTTTTCATTTTTAATTTTATTTTTTAAATAACTCCATATTTATGGAAAACTTCTTGTATTAAATTGACGTATTCAATAAATTTTGTTGATCTTTTAACCTTTAAATCCCTTGGGTATGGAAGATCTATTTTTATCTCTCTATCTACCTTACCTGGTCTTGGCGTAATCAAAATAACTCTGCTCGATAACTGTACGGCTTCCTCTATTGAGTGTGTAACAAATATAACCGTTGGTTTTTTAACCATCCATAATTTTTGAAAATCAGCTCTGATTTTTTCTCTAGTCATTGCGTCTAATTTACCTAGGGGCTCATCAAGTAAAATTATCTTTGGGTCATGTATCATTGCTTGACAAAAAGCAGCCCTTTGTTGCATACCTCCTGATAATTCGTTTGGAAATCTTTCAGCAAAATCCTCTAAATTTACAGATTTTAAAATATTATAAATTTGTTCTTGATAATCTTTAAGATTGAGACCTCTTAACTCTAGTTGTAACTCAATATTCCCCTTAACTGTACGCCAAGGGACTAGGGTGTTGTCTTGAAACATTATTCCAATATCTGTTTTTGGCCCTTTTACTAATTTATTTTCAAATTCTACTTTTCCACTTGTTGAATCCATTAATCCAGCAACCATTAGCATTAGAGTTGATTTTCCGCATCCTGATGGTCCTAAAATTGAAACAAATTCTCCAGTATTGATATTTATAGTTGCAGGTCCAAAGGCATGAACTTCTTCACTACCCTTTCCAAATACTTTTTTTAATTCTGTTATTTCTATGAAATTTTTCATTTATAAAAACTTAAAACTTGCCGAGTACTGTTTATACTCGGCAAGTCCTTTAATGTGTTAATTAATTTATAAATTGATTTGTATAAAAGTCAGATGACTTAGCATTTTTATCTAGATCATTATATTCTTTCATCAATTTAATCATGCTATCCCAATCTGAGTCAACATTTAAACCAAGAACTTTTTTCTTGTTTGCTGCAGAATATAATATTCCAAGCGTTACATCTAAAACTTCTCTTGATTGAGCTTTACCAGCATCTTCAGCCATTGAACCACCAACAATATCAGCAATTGCATTTACTGCAGCATCTGGATTTTTTTCTGTTTTAGCATAAGCTTCCATTGTTGCTTGAATAAATCTTTTTGCTAAATCAGGATTATTGTTAATTGTATCATTATGGGCAGCTATACAGTATCCAACTTGGTTAACTCCAAAATCAGAATAAGGAAAAGCTATTGGTTGTTCACCGCCGTTTGCTTTAATTTCAGCTGGTTTATCATCTAAGCCACCTAAAATTGCTACAGCGCCACCACTACCTTGTAAATAACTTGATACAAGAGCACCATCTGGAACAGACGTTATATTAACATCTGATTCACTAAGACCAGCATTTTTTAAAACAATAGGGAAAAAAGTATTTACTCCAGCATTCGCTGTTGTTAATATTTTTTTTCCTTTTAAGTCTTTAATTGTCTTAACTCCGCTATCAGGTCTAACAAGAATTGCTTCTGTTCCCATAGCATCAATTACACCAATTGATTTTAATGGTGCTCCTTTAGCTACAAGATTTGTCATAGCCCCACATGACCCGTAAGAAAAATCACTGTCTTTATTAGCAACTAGTCTGTGTGCAGAACTTGAACCATTTCCTGATCTAATATCCAAATCAATGCCATATTTAGCATAAGTTCCATCAACAAAACCCAATGCAAAGCCCGCATGTGATCCGTAGTACATCCAGTTCAATCTTAATTTAACCTTGTCTGCAGCAAATGAAGTTGAAGCGGTTAGTAAAAAAATAATTGCAACTTTGCAAATATTATTTAAAAGTTTATTCATAATGTCTCTCTCCTATTGTTAATTTAATACATTCTCAATAATTTCTATAAAATAAACTACTTAAAACGACAAATTATTAATATTTATAGACAAAAAATAAATTGTTTAAATACTTATATAAAAGTATGTTATTGTCATAAATGAATAAAATTATGTCGTTAATTATTAACTTTTTAATTAATTAATATTATGGAAAATAAAATATTTTCATTTGATATTGTTCTTCAACCAGAGTTTCCATCAAACTCACTGGTGTTAATTCAGGAGGCTCTAAGAATAACCAATCAATATAGAATTAATGCAATTTTTAAAAGTAATCTAATAAGCGTTAATGCGAAAAAAGTTAGATCAAGTAATGGTCAGTGGTGGAAAGTAGACGGCGGGTTAGAAAATATTAAAAATCCAGATTTTATAATTGTCATAGGTGGAAATTTACCCGTACAAACAAAATCAAAAAAATTATTTTCTACATTAAGGACAGCTCATAAAAATTTATCAAAGATAATTGCGGTCGATACTGGAGCTTTTTTAATTGCTGAATCCGGTTTAATTAATAAAGAAACAGTTGTTTGCACTCATTGGGAAACTAAAAGTAATTTTATAGATAGATATCCCGATGTAAGGATTGTAGATAATATCTATACTATAA
The DNA here is from genome assembly GCA_013204495.1 of Candidatus Pelagibacter sp. Lineage (GTDB taxonomy): Bacteria > Pseudomonadota > Alphaproteobacteria > Pelagibacterales > Pelagibacteraceae > Pelagibacter. The sequence continues at coordinate 1,295 of JABMNQ010000191.1, read as the reverse complement.
ATTCTAACGGTCTAATGTTTGCTGCAGGTGGAATTTCTACTTTAGATCTAATCCTTGAATGTATTAAAAAAATCAAAGGAAAAGATTATTCTGATGAAATTGCACAAGCTTTAATTTATAAACCAAGAGAACAATCTACAATGCAAAAAGATGGTCCATTTAATACATCAGTAGACAATCTTTGTCAAAAATCAATTTTGATAATGGAAAAAAATATAGAGACACCAATCAAAATAATTGAGATAGCAAAAAAACTTAACGTATCTTTAAGAACACTAGAACGTAAATTTTATAAACTATATAAAATGTCCCCTATTAAATTTTATGTTAATTTAAGGGTAAAGTTTGCAAGAAATCTTCTTTTCTATGATGATCGTAAAATTAATGAAATATCTAATATTGCTGGATTTAACTACAATTCTGTTTTTATTAATTCATTCAAAAGAATTTATAATAAAACACCTTCTGAATATCGAAAATATTTTAGAAATCAACAATTTGATAAATCTATTCTGGAAAATTAATAATACTTAAAATATAATTGATTTAAAGCCCCAGGATTTTGAAGTGTGGCATCAAAAAGCTATTAATTATTTTCTTGTTCGTGCTCTAAACTATGTTTTTTATAAATTTCATTAAATTCAGACTGGCTGATAGAATTATCTTTATTTAAATCCATTTCTTCAAATAATTCCTCTTTGGAGCCATGCTCATCGTCACTACCATGATTATCATCGCTGTGGTTTTCGTAAGTTTCACTAAACTCAATTTCGCTAATAAACTTGTCATTATTTAGATCCATTTCTTTAAATAAATCATCGCTCATACCATGTTTTTTATGAGCATGTTCTTTGTCTACATAAGCATTCGCGCTCAATAACAAACCAAGAACTATAATTCCTAAAAATTTTTTCATAATTAATAATACCAGATATCAGAAACAGAGACCTATGTGTATTGGGTGGTTTTTGAGGCTTGATACCCTGCATCAAGATACTAAAATGGAGCAATTCTGTCATTTAATTAACTCTTCAAATAAACATGGCCTCGGTTATAAAACCGAGACCACATTTTCTCAGTTTTTGATTTTACGCGCTGACAGGGTTTCCCGGTCTGCCGTTAGGTAAATCTTTATTTTTGATTTCAGTAACAGCATCTTTTGCACTACTGATTTTTACCTCTACTATTTCTTTGAGACGATCGTTATCAACTAATTGCTCATTGCAATAATTAATAACTTTTTCTTTAGCATCTGCAGCAGATTCTGCATTGATGATTTCTTCTCTAGACGAAAT
>JABMNQ010000190.1 GCA_013204495.1 Candidatus Pelagibacter sp. | reverse complement strand
TATTCGCGTAACTTGCACTACACCACAATAAACCAAGAACTATAACTCCTAAAAGTTTTTTCATTTACGTTTAGTACGAGTTATCTCGTTAATTCTATCAATATAGTTTTTTATCTCAGGGTTATCTTGAGTTTTATTATCTTGCTTAGGATTTTTCTTTCTTTGGTAATAATAATAAATAGGCATTACAACTGATAAGGAAACGATAATAATTGCTAGTATAATTTCAAAAGTTGTAACCATTTTAATATTTAATGGCAAGCTTGATTGAATTTTTTAAGTCTCCAGTAATTATAGGGCCAAGGTGTTAAAAAACCAACGCTTAACATAATCGGTACGACCCACCAAACAATCATGGCACCTCCCGTTAAAAAATAGTCTGTAGCATTCATTGAAACCTCCATGCTAACCATTGAGATAAAACTCATTCCACAGGCTGTTTTTAATGCATTGGTAAAGTCAAATTTTTGTCTCATTAAAATATAAGTCTCAAGCATAATACTAGTGAGTAAACCATTAATGATTGCTAAAATCATAATGCCCATTATTGGAAAAGGAATTTGGCTTAATTGAAAAAATAATATTGTTCCAAAGTCACCAATAGAGCAACCTATAACACACCACATCGTATTCTTTGCGCTAGCTCTCCAAGTATGTTTGCATCCCCAATGAAATGTATCTGTTGCCATATAATTTATTTACTTAAATTTATTTGATGCTGATAATAATCATCTGGCCAAAAACTTTTAATGTATGCTAAAACTGAATCTATATCTTTGTCGCTAAGATTGTCTCCAAAGCCAGCCATTTTTCCTTCATAGTCACTGATAATTCCAACTAATCCATATTTAATAATTTTATGTAGTGTTTCATCATCATGGTGCCAGGTGTGACCCGTACCATTTAAAGGCGGCGCTTTTCTATGGCCATCTTCATCAACACCCTTCCAATTTTCAGCACCTGATAAATTAACTTGATGACAGCTTGCACAATTATTTTGGTATGCAATTTTACCTCTAGCGATCATTAATTCAGAATCTCTTGTAATTGGATAATGATTATCAGAATAAGAAATGCTACTTAATGATATAAGTAGAGTTAAAACTAGAAGTATTTTTTTCATAAGTACTAAATTTAAATATTAAAAATTGTTAGATTAATCTTATATTTTTTTAAGATTGATTGATTATAGTCCTTAATAATGAATAACTTTTTCTTATTTGTAATCACACTCATTTGCTGGTCTCCAACCTGGTATGTAATTAAATTTCAATTAGGCTACGTTGATCCATTAGTATCAGTATTTTATAGATTTTTTATCGCTGCAATAATTATTTTTATTTACTTAATTTACAAGAAAAAAAATCTTAAGTTTTCATTAAATCATCATATTTGGTTTTTACTTTTTGGTATTTGTCTCTATTCACTTAATTATGTTTTCTTTTACCTATCAAACACTTATCTAATTAGTGCTTTTCCAGCGATTGTCTTTTCAACAATCATTATTATGAATATTTTAGGAGATAGCTTTTATTTTAAAAAAAAAACCTTCTTTAAAAACATTGATTGGTTCAACCATAGGTATGATTGGGATTGCAATCATTTTTAATGATGAGATTTTTAATTTTACTTTATCTAATGGAAGGCATGTTGGGTTATTTTTAGCATTACTTGGTACATTTTTTGCATCGACTGGTAATATGGTTCACCAAAGAAACCTAAATAATAACTTAGCATCAATGCCATCAATTGCGTATTCAATGCTTTATGGATCTTTAGTAACTTTATTAATAACTCAAATAAAAGGTACAGAATTACTATTTGATTATAGTTTTAGTTATATAGCATCACTCGCTTATCTTACTATTATTGGCTCAATCTTTGCTTTTATCTTTTACCTAAAATTATTAGAGAAAGTAGGTGCTGGACGAGCAGGATATGTGGGTGCTTTAATGCCAGTACTTGCGCTATTAATATCTACCGTGTTTGAAAACTTAGAATGGCAAACAGATTTAATTGTAGGATTGCCTATTTTAATAATTGGAGCTGTGCTTGTTATTAATCAGAAAATAAAACCTATAAAAAGTTAATTAAAACTTTTCTTAACCATTTCTTTAAATTCTTCACTAGCCCACTCGCTTAAAACAGTCGTATTAGGTTTGTCTGCTCTTAATTTATCAAACTTTAATTCCATTTCTTTTGAAAATGAATTGCCCTCAAGATAAATAC
>JABMNQ010000189.1 GCA_013204495.1 Candidatus Pelagibacter sp. | reverse complement strand
GTGAAAATTTTACTTTCACCTGTATCTGCTAAAATAATAAATTCATGAGAAAGGTTTCCACCTATAGGTCCTGTATCAGCTGCCATTGGAATGGCTGAAAGTTCTAATCTTTTAAATGTTTTTAAATAAGAAAAAAAAAACTTATTATAAGAAAAAGCTGCGTCTTCATCGTTTACATCAAATGAATATGCATCTTTCATATAAAATTCTCTACCACGCATAATTCCAAATCTCGGTCTAACTTCATCTCTAAATTTCCATTGTATGTGATACAATAATTGAGGTAATGATTTATAAGATTTAACACTAGATCTAAATATGTCTGTAACTAACTCTTCATTTGTCGGCCCATAGAGCATCTCTCTACCTTGTCTATCTTTAATTCGAAGCATTTCATCTCCATAATCATCGTAACGGCCACTTTCTTTCCAAATATCACTGGGCTGGATAGTTGGCATCAGTATTTCTTGAGCACCAATTTTATTTTGCTCTTCTCTAATAATTTGTTCAATTTTCTTCATCACTTTAAAGCCAAGAGGCAACCAAGAATAAATACCAGCGGACGATTGTTTTATCATTCCCACTCTCAACATTAGTTGGTGTGATTTTATTTTTGCTTCAGAGGGATTATTTTTTAAAATTGGTATAAATGATTTTGAAATGTACATGTTTAACTAATTATATTTCTTAAATTTAAATATTCATATTTAATTAATATATAAATTATTATGAAAATAATTGTCGTAATACCAGTGCAATAAATGGACTTTTTAAGCATTTTAGGATTCTCTGGAGATCCAGCGTCTTCACCTTCAATTTTGATAGTTTTATTTCTATTAACATCTATTGGTAATATAGCGAAAAACACTACCCACCATATAATAATATAGATAATTGCAAGTCCTGTAGCGCTCATTTAAATCTTTACTAAATTGATATTAGTGAAAGGTTTTTTTCCTGTCATTTCTTTAGTGTATTTTTTACAGGTGATTTTTAAAGCATCAATTAAATTATATTCTTGTTTTTTACTAACTAAAGAAAAAGTTTTTACTGTTTTTCCTATAGCTTCTTCTAGCCCATAAACAAATTCATCAACATCATAAACTGGAATACCTTTAAATGTAAGGACAGGCCTTTTATGAATATTGCCTTTTTGAGAAATTAAAATTGTTACTTCCATATAACCGTTAGCACTTAAGTTTTTTCTATCTTTGATTGATTGAGAGTCTTCTTCAACACTCATATTGCCATCAAGATAAAGTCTGCCACTCGGTGCTTTGTCAAATACATGGGGCTTCCTTGGAAATAGTTTTACAATATCACCATTTTCCACTTGTACTGGATTTGGTACATTCATCTCATGTGCAAACTTCATATGCTCAATCATATGCCTATGCTCACCATGAACTGGTATGGCGCACTGTGGTTTTACCCAATCATACATTTCTCTTAAATCATCTCTATTAGGATGACCTGAAACGTGAACAAATTCACTTTCTTCCGAAATAACCTCAATACCATCTTTAACTAATTGATTATGTAATTTATATAATTTTTTCTCATTACCAGGAATAATTTTTGATGAAAAAATAACAGCATCATCTTTTTCAATAAAAACATCTGGATGTGTATAGCTAGCAATTCTCATTAATGCAGCCATTGGCTCTCCTTGGCTTCCTGTGCAAAGATAAACAATTTTTTCCCTAGAAATTTTCTTAGCTTCTCTTGCATCTATTGGTTCAATAACATTTTTTAAGTAACCACATTGTCTTGCTGCTTTAAAAATTCTATGCATAGATCTACCAACTAAAGATATTTGCCTTCCTGTTTTCTCTGCGCAATAAAAAGCAGTTTCCATACGAGCCACATTGGATGCAAAGGAAGCCATAATAATTCTTTTTTTAAGGCTACCCATGATATTTAATAAACTCTTTCTTACATCTAGTTCAGAACCAGCTTTACCCATGTTAAATACGTTTGTTGAATCACAAATCATAGCAAGGACTCCTTCTTTGCCAATTTCTTTAAGTCTGTTAGAGTTAATTTTTTCACCAATTAATGGCTCTGGATCAATTTTCCAATCTCCAGTGTGAAGAATTACACCTGCCGGTGTTTCAATTCTAAGACCATTCGGTTCCAATATTGAGTGAGTTAATGTTATATATTCTATTTTAAATGGATCTAAATTAACTGTTCCGTTTAACTGAACGATTTTTAAATAGTTCGTAACATCAATATTTTTTTCTTTAAATTTTTCTTTAATTAAAACTGCTGTAAAGGGTGTTGCAAAAATTTTGCATTTAAGCTGTGGCCATAAAAGAGCAATTGCACCAATATGATCTTCATGTGCGTGAGTTAAAATAATTCCTAATAAATCTTCTTTTTTATCAACTATAAAACCAGGATCAGGATAAATTAAATCAACCCCTGGAATTGAATCATCAGCAAATGTAACTCCGATATCTACCATTATCCACTTATGCTCTCCTGGTTTACCGTAAGCAAACAGGTTCATATTCATTCCAATTTCACCCGAGCCCCCTAAAGGGCAAAATAATAATTCATCTTTCATATTTATTTAATTAGAATTGCAGCTTTAATTAAGCCGTTAATTGTAATGTCTTTATTTAATGTAACTTTCGCTTTTATTGATTTTTTAAACAAATCAGAAAATCCCCCAGTAATTATTATTTTAAAGGACTTCTTTGTCTCTTTCTTAATTAAATTAACAATATTGTCAATTAAACCTGCATATCCCCAAAAAAAACCAGACCTAACGGCATTAATAGTATTTAGACCTATTACTTTATTGGTTTTTTTTAGATTAATATTTGGGATTAAACTAGCCCTATCAGACAATGTATTTAAAGATAATTTAACACCCGGTGCAATTACACCTCCATGATAAGTTTTTTTGATTAAAACATCAAAAGTGGTTGCTGTACCGAAGTCTAAAATAATATAGTTATTTTTTTCATTAATAACACTTATGGCATTAGCCAATCTATCTGAACCTATTTGCTTATAGTTAACTTTAATGTTGATCAGTTCTTTTAAATTTAAATCCTTAAGTTCATAAATTTTTATTTTGTATTTCTGATTAAAAAATTTTTTTATTTTATCAAATGAATTTGGGACAACACTACAAAATAAAACTTTTTTAATAGATATTTTATTTAGTCTTAGTTTGGAAAATGACTTTAATAGTAAAGATTGATTCATGCTTTTAGTGTTAAGATTTATTTTTTTAATAATCTTATTGTACTTGTCAATTAGACAAATTTTAGTTTCTGTATTTCCTATATCACC
>JABMNQ010000188.1 GCA_013204495.1 Candidatus Pelagibacter sp. | reverse complement strand
GTAATAGGCTGAGGGTTAATTATAATTTTCATTAAATTGACTTACCAAAAATTTTAAATCTAGAAATTCCACCATCAGGAAAAATGTTAATTTTTATAAAATTAATCTTATCATTTTTCATTAATATATTTTTAAATTTATGAGTTTTGTTTGCAGATAAATTAACTTTGTTTAATAAAAATTTCCATTTAACTGAATTTTTAATAATTGAAGAGGAAGATTTTTTATTTGGCACAAAAGCAGCTTGTAATGAGCAGTGACTTGGAAAATTTCCCTTAAAGTGATGGGTTGATATTTCAATTTTATCAATTTTTTTACCATTAATTGGGTTTAATATTAACCAATCAAAACCTTTGTCTCTTCTTCTTCTTGTTTCCCAACCATCACCCATATTTTTAGCTTTTCCAGGAGCTAAAATATTCTCTGCTTTTCCAAAATGTTCATTGTTACATGCGATAACGGAGGCGCCATTTAATAGCGACGCCAAATTAATTGTTTTATTTCCAAATTTATTATTTTCTTTTGATATACTTCCGTAAAGTCTCAATCTTGCAACTCCACCATCTGGAAATATATTTAATTTAATATGTGTGAAAATAGATTTAGAAGAAGACCTAAACATATGGTGACTGTTAGCTTTTGTTTTTTTTTTACCAATTAATGTTTTCCATTTTAAATCTTTAATATTTTTAGATTTTGAATAACAGCCTTCTAATGAAATCATAGAGGGTTGATTTCCATTAAAATGTGAAGTGTCAACATCCACCTTGTTGATTGATCCTGATTTACCTAGTTTAATAATTAAAAAATCGTGTCCCGATGTTCTTTTCCTTCTAGACTCCCATCCATCCATCCACTTGCCATTTTTATCAAATAACCCTTCTTTAAATATGGCAGGTGAGGGGTCAATAATTCTATTTGCTGATGCAAAAAAATCATCTGTCTTAAATATAACTTTAGAACCCAATCTAGGTTGAGCTAAATCAATAAGTCCATTTGTGAAGATAACTTTTTTTGACATTAGTTAGAATAGTTTTTAATCCAATGTTTGGCTAGATCAATTCTTTTGCATAACCACACATCTTCATGTTTTAGCACATAGTCCAAAAACTTCTTTAAGGATTGAATTCTTCCAGGTTTTCCAATTATTCTACAATGCAATCCTATAGACATCATTTTAGGGTTTGTTTTTCCCTCTTCATACAAAGCATCAAAGCTGTCTTTAAGGTACGTAAAAAAATGGTCACCTGTATTGAAGCCTTGATTGGTGGCAAATCTCATATCGTTATTATCAAGAGTATAAGGAATGATTAGCTGTTTTTTTTTACCTCTGGTTTCCCAATAGGGTAAATCATCACTATATGAGTCACTATCATATAAAAATCCACCGTCCTCCATAACTAAATCTCTGGTATTTGGGCTGCATCTGCCCGTGTACCACCCATTTGGTCGTTCACCAAATATTCTTTTATGAGTTTGTATAGCAAGATTCATATGCTTTTTTTCTTCAGACTTTTTAATATTTTGGTAATCAATCCATCTCCATCCATGAGATGCTACTTCGTAATCTGCATCTTTGATAGCTTTGCATATTTCGGGATTTTTTTCTAGGGCCATACCTACTGCAAAAACTGTTATTGGAATCTTCTTTTCCTGGAATAATTTATGCAATCTCCAGAATCCTGCTCGTGAGCCATACTCATAAAGAGACTCCATGTTTATATGTCTCCCCTTTATAGGTTTAGCTCCTATAATTTCAGATAGAAAAATCTCTGAATTTTTATCACCATTTAAAACACAATTTTCTGCTCCTTCCTCATAATTTAAAACTATTTGAACAGCTATACGAGCGTTATTGGGCCATACGATTTTTAACCCTTTAGAACCATATCCAATCATGTCTCTAGTATTTTTTTTAGACATAAAAAATTATAAATTAATTTAAGTGAGTTAACAATTTATTAATTTGAAATAGACTGTCCTTTGATACCATCAAGTAAGCTTAAACATTTTTTAAGTTCATCAAGAACTATAAATTCATCAACTTTATGTGCCTGTTCAATTGAACCTGGACCACAAACTACTGTGCTTATTCCTATTTCTTGAAATAAACCGGCCTCAGTTCCAAAAGAAACAACTTCTCTTGTATTGTCGCCAGTTAGACTTGAGACTAATTCACAAGCATTTGATTTCTCGTCTCTTTCAAAACCAATTACTTCCCCGATAATTTTTTTATTAATTAATGCTTTTGGAAAAACTTTTTTCATTTCTGGTAATAAAACTTCATTTGCATATTTATCTATTTCTAAATTTAAAAATATTCCGTCTTCTTTAACAACAGGCCTTGTTTCCCAGTTAACATGACATTTATCAGCAATGACGTTATGGGCTATGCCACCAAAAATTCCACCAATTGACAAAGTAGAGTGAGGTGGATCAAAAATTGAATCTTTAGGTGATCTTTCTTTAAGCTTTTCTCTTAACTCAATTAATTTATTTACATATCTAGTGGCATATTCAACAGCACTCACGCCTTTATGAGGAGCGGAGCTATGACCAGCTAAACCCTCAAAATAAGTTGTGTATTCATAACAGCCCTTATGTGCATCAATAATTTTCATATTAGTCGGTTCGCCTATAATACAAATTCCATCTTTTACTCCCCTTTTTTTTAATTCTGCAATTAAGATTGGAGCGCCAATGCATGCTGTTTCTTCGTCAAAGGTATAAGAAAAATGAATATCCCTATCGGAATTAGCTTCTGCATAAATTGGTGCAAATGCTAATGTGCATGCAATAAAACCTTTCATGTCACAAGCCCCTCTTCCAAAAAGTTTATCATCTTTTATTGTTGCTACGAATGGATCTGTGTTCCATCCTTTTGAGACAGGAACAACATCGGTATGTCCAGATAAAATTATAGGCTTTTTAGTGCTAGGGTTTTTAGCCTTAAGCGTCGCGAATAAATTAACCCTTTTTTTTTCATTATCGAAAGTTCTGAATGATGTAGCGCCAATTTTTTTTAAAATCTCATCACAGTAATTAATCAATGAACTATTGTCTTC
>JABMNQ010000187.1 GCA_013204495.1 Candidatus Pelagibacter sp. | reverse complement strand
TAATTCAGGAAGCTGGTGATTATTTACTGGGTCAACTTCCCAGTCACCCCAATCATCCGAAAGGGAGAAACCCCTATGCGCATGTTGCTTTGTGTGTCAAAGAGAAGTTTGAGAACTCTTATAAAGATATTCCTGACGATAAGTTTCAAGAAGTTGTTGATTGGAGTGAACATTTAAAGAAGAACCCAAGTTAAGATAAAAAAATTTCATTCCCTTCTGAGATTTCTCCGTCAGCTAATGGAAGTAGATACACCCCCATATCTATATTATTATAAGTTTTCTTTAGTGTATTGGGAAGGTTGATATCTGCTTCTTGTGAATTAATTTTTAAATTGGTGGCTGAACATCTAGGGATATGTTTTAAGACTTTAAATTTGATGTTATTAATTAATAAAGTTTTACCCAGCCATTCTCTTTCAGCCCAAGGTTTTAGATCTTTAACATAAATATTTCCTCTAAATCTTTCAAATTCTATTTTTTGATTAATCTTTATTTCAAAATCTTTAATGCTGTTCAGATTTATTAATGAAATTGTATTAGATACACTTTTATTACCTGTTGTGTCATAAAAAGGATATATCTCATTTTTAAGCAAATAACTTGGTTGTGGTAAATCACTTTCTAGTTCTAATAACATGTTTGATAATTTTTGCTTATCTTTCTCATTATTTGTTGCAACTGAAATGATCTCTTTATTATCTTTAAATAAGTAAAGATTTTTATCTTTAAATTCAAAATTATATTTATTTAATACTGGAGAGTTTTTTAACGTCATAAAATTAATTAACTCTCTTTGAGTAGGATCTTTTTCTATTTGTTTTGCTTTGTCTTCGTTTAGTCCTCTAGATAAAGCAAAAATTCTATCATTTAAAATTCCAATATCTTTTTTAACAATAGTTTTTTTTATATGTTGAAATGATAAAGATTTAATGGGAGAAAAATATAGAGATGAAATTACTGAATTCATTCTCTAATAATTTATTTTGATTGATTTACAGTTTCAAGAAAGCTTTCTACATCTGAAATTTTGGTATTCCATGCTGCAACCAGTCTTACTGCTTGACCATCTAGCTCATCTTCATTCATTTTGTATCCTTCAGAATTTAGATGCTCAATAACTTCTCTTGGAAACTTAGCAAAAACTTCGTTTGCTTGAGTTGGGTAGGCAAGTTTTATACTGCTATGTTTGATTAAACCTTCACTTAATTTTTTTCCCATTTCATTTGCATTTTTTGCATTGTCTAACCAAACGTTATTTGAAATGTAAGCTTCTAATTGAGCGGATACAAAACGCATTTTTGATAATAAATGCCCTGCTCTTTTCATTAAAAAAGATAAATTTCCTACTAACTCTGGTTTAAAAAATATAATAGCTTCTGCAGCTATGCAACCATTTTTTGTTGCACCAAAGGACAAAACATCAATCCCTGATTTCCATGTCATTTCAGCTGGAGTACAATTAAGTGAAACTAGTGCATTTGCAAATCTTGCTCCATCCATGTGCATATTTAAATTATGATTATGTGCAACTTTAGTTATCTCTTTAATTTCGTCTAACTCATATACTTCACCAGTTTCACATACTTGGGTAATGCTTACTGAGGACGGTTGTGTATGGTGAACAATACCAACTCCACTAATATTTTGCTCTAACTCTTCAGGGGTAATCTTTCCATCAACTCCTACTAATGGAATTAATTTAGCACCACCAGTATAAAACTCAGGTGCACCACATTCATCAGTATTAATATGAGCTAATTTATGACAATAAATATTACCAAATACAGGTGTCATTGTTGCAAGTGCTAGTGCATTTGCGGCTGTACCTGAGGCAATTGGATAAACTATCACTTCTTTTTCAAATATTTCTGAAAATTTTTTTTGTAAGCTTTTAGAGTAATCGTCATTTCCATAAGGAGCACTATCTCCTTCATTGGCTTTCAATAGCGCTTCTAATACTTCTGGACATGCACCCGCCACATTATCAGAAGCGAATTTTACTCGCTCTCTTTTTGTTTTAATTGTTGCCATATCTATTGTTTTGGAAAATAATCTTTTAGCTCACCTTCACGGTAAACATCTGCTGTACAACAATGAAGTCCTCCACCAAATGCATAAGCATCTCTAAGAGAGACTGGAATTACTTCCATTCCTAATTTATCTAATTGTTCAGCTTGGTAAACTTCACTTTTTTCAACACATACTGTTTTAGGGTCTAAAACTAATACATTCATTGATAGCCATGTTGATGAATAGCATAGCGGTGGTGGTTGATTGTGCGCAGGTTGAGCTGAATCAATAATTTCCCATCCATTATTTTCAAAAAGTTTTCTTTGTTCTTTTGGAAGTCTTCTTTGAGGGTTATTAATAATTAAACCTTCTTTAATTGGAGTAAATGTTGCATCTATATGAATTGGATAAGGGTCACCTGGAAAATTTACTGCATGCACTCTATGATCTTTAAAATGTCTTCTGAGCCAATCTATTCCTTTAAGGTTTGTGGTAAATCCATGCTGCACAACTAAATCTTTACCAAATCTTAAAACATCTGCTGCATCAAATAATGGCTCTTCTTCCGTTGTTACAAAAAATTTATCTTCTGTCCATTCTAATCTTTTTTGAATACCAATTTTGTCTGACAGATAATCTTTTCTATAGTCTGCATCTGTTAATCTTGGTTTTGGTGCAGACTCATGTCTCATATTAGGATCTTCATCATAATATTTTTTTAGTAAAGGCCTGTAGCATAAATACTCAAACCATCTACATCTATAACTCATCGTAGCCTCTAAAATTTCACTACCCACTGTTAATAAAACGTCTCGCGGTGGCATACATCCAAACATTGTTTCTGCTTGCCAATCCGGTGTTGAAATTTTTTGATTAAAATCTATTGGGTCTGGTCTATCTACCCTAATGCCTCTTTTTTCAAGCATTCTTGAAAAATCATCTAATAGTTGGTTTGCTTTATCAACTGTATCTTTAGTTCTTGGTCCAAATTGACCTCTCATATCAGAGTCTTCTGGTACCTTTGCGTCTAATGCTGGTTCTGGTGCAGGAATACAAGTGCCATCAGCCTTACCAACAATTACATGTTTTAGAGGATCCCATTCATTCCAGCTACTAACTACAGTTTTTTCAATCATACTTTATGATTTTATAATATTATGTTCTGGACCAAAAGGAAACTTAGTAATGTTTTCAGCGCTATTTTTTCCTATAACTAAAATATCATGCTCTCTATAACCTCCAGCACCAGGTTTTCCTTCAGGTATCATAATCATTGGCTCCATAGAAATAACCATGTTTTCCTCCAATACAGTATCTATATCTTCACGAAGTTCTAACCCTGCTTCTCTTCCATAAAAATGTGACAACACTCCAAAAGAATGCCCATAACCAAATGTTCTATATTGCAAGTAACCAAGTTCAGCAAATAATTCATTTAACTCGTGACAAATGTCAGAACATTTAATTCCTGGCTTAATTAACTCTAAGCCTTTTTTATGTACTTTTACATTGGCCTCCCATGCCTTTAGAGAGGCATCATCTATCTCATTAACAAATAAAGTTCTCTCAAGCGCTGTATAATAACCTGAGATCATTGGAAAAGTGTTTAAAGATAAAATATCACCTGATTTTAACTTTCTATTTGTTTTTGGGTTATGTGCACCATCGGTGTTTAGACCTGACTGAAACCAAACCCAAGTATCCATATATTCTGCATCTGGATATGTTTTTGCAATTTCACGTTCCATTCTATCTCTACCAGCTATTGCAATTTCAAGTTCACTTTCGCCTACTCTAATATTTTTAACAATCTCTTCACCACCTAAATCAGCAATTCTAGCACCATTTTTAATTATCTCTATTTCTTCATTCGATTTGATCATTCTAAGATTCATCAAGTCATTAGATACATCACTAAAAGATGAAAATATAAAAATAGAGGTGAGTTTTTCTTTTACATCAACGGTTACATGATCATTTTCAATTCCAATATTTTTTGGTGGTTCATCTCTACCAATTATAGAAACTATGGCTTTTAAAAAATTATCTCTTTTCCAGTCAGTATAAATTACATTATCAGTATGAGATCTTCTCCAAGGTTGACTGGCATCGATGTTGGCAGAAATTGTAGAAATTTTATTCTCTGTTACAACACATCCAAAAGGTCTTCCAAATGAACAATAAATAAATCCTGTATAATAAGCAATGTTATGCATAGAAGTTAAAATAATCATATCCAGATTATTTTTACTCATTACCTCTCTTAAGCTGTCAACTCTAGTTTGGTATTCTTTATCTGAGAATGGAAGTTTTGCTTTATCACCATTGTGTAGTGTAAAAAAATCTGGCCTTTGCATGTTGACACTCCTAATTTAATGCTATGAATCTTCTATTAGTTTTAATTGTAAGGCTATAATAAATAATAGACATAAATAGGAAAAAGCCTCCTATTATAGTATTTGTTGAAGGTATTTCATTAATGCCTAAAATTGGAATCCAAACCCAAAATATACCTCCTATAACTTCAGTTAGCGATAACAAGGTAAGTTCTGCTGCTGGTATGGCTTTCGAGCCAATTGAATACAAGATTAGTCCTATACAAACTAATGTACCGTGTATAGAAAATAAGGCACCATTATAACTTGAAGATAAAAATGACATATCGTTACTTAAGATAACAATTGAAGCAACAGTAAAACAAAAGAAACCTGAAAAAGCTACTGTTGTAAATTTTGGTGTTTCTTTTTTCCATCTTAGCGTAACTGAAAAAACAGAAAAACCAACTGAGGAAGTCATACCAAAAATAAGTCCTAACAAAGAGTTTTTTTCAGTATTGCCAAACGCGATAATTATTATTCCGATAGTTGCAATTATAATTGCTGTCCAAACATTTAATGAAATTTTTTCTTTTAAAAATAAAAATCCTAATAATGCAGTAAAAAATGGCATTGCAGCCAAACAAAGTAACGTCACTGCTGCACTTGTATTGGTTATTGAATAAATAAACGTTATCATAGCAATACCAAGTCCAGTTCCACCAATAACACCTGAAATTCCAATTTTTAAATAATTTTTATAAAAATCTTTGCCTTCATCAAAAAAAAGATAAAGATTCAATACTAAAAAAATTGTTAGGCCTCTTGTAAAAATATACTGCCAAGGAACTAAATTGGGTTGATCCATATATCTTACAACCAAGGGGCCAAAAGACCAGATGAGACCGGCTAATAAAACAACAGGAATAGCAATTTTTTCATTTTTTAATTCAATCATTGAACAATATTTAAAGCTTATTAATTTGCACTACAATAAAAATGAGATTTATTTGAAGATATTTATATTTGAACCTATTGAAGAATAGCAATCAATTAATTCTCCCTTTTTAAAGTCTGATTGGCCATATTTAAATAGGCCCCAAACATTAGATTCAACAAACGATTTAATTCTGAAGGATTCTTGCCCTTTTAAAACTTCAATTTCGAGTTTTCCATCATTGGTTGAAGTTAATCTTGCTTTTAAAAACCTGGTAAAGTTTTTTCTTTTAGTAAAACTATTTATTAATTTAGCTTTAAAAGGTTTTTCTTCCTTAACCCCAAGAATATTTAAAATGTATGGGTATACAAAAAATCTAAAACAAGCAGAGGAAGAAATAGGATTGCCTGGAAGTCCAAAGATAGCCTGTTCACTTCCTTTAAACTTAGCAAATAAGATCGGTTTACCAGGTCTAATAGCTACACCTTTAAAGAAATTTGATAAATTAAATTTTTTTACTACTGAGGGAATAAAATCGTGCTTACCGGCTGAAACAGCTCCCGACGTAATTATAATATCTGTTTCAGATCTAAAATTTTTTTCAATTTGCTTTTTAAAAAACTGTTCATCTTTATCTCTCAAAATTCCACCATCCATATAATTAAATAAAAAATTATTAGATAAAGATTTTATATAATGACTATTTGAATTTCTAACTTTCCAATTAGCAATATTAATATTGTTGGAAATTTCATTTCCTGTAGAAAAAAATAAAATATTAATTTTCTTTTTAACTTTAATGTTTTTAATACCCAATGTTTTAAAAGCTAAAATGTGTGATGGTTGAATAATGGTTCCCTTTTTGACGATCAATTCTTTCTTTTTATAATCAGAGCCAATAAGTCGTATATGCTGATTTTTTTTAATTTTTTCATTTATTACAATAGATTTTTTATCTTTAGTAAACACGATTTTTTCTATGGGAATAATAGTGTCAAAAAATTTGGGTATAAGAGCACCTGTCATCACTTCAACTGTTTGAAATTTTTTTACTTTATTTATTTTTGGATTATCACCTGCAGATATTGATTTTAAAATTTTAAATTCTTTAGAGTTTTTTTTATCAAGCTTTAATGCATCTTTAGAATTAATAGCAAAACCGTCAAATGCAGCATTAGTTCCTGCTGGATAATCCACCGGACAATAAATATCTAAAACATTGATTCTATTTAATGATTTTGATGAACTTATAACTTCATTTTTAATATTTATTTTTGATTTTATTAGAATATTTTTTGCTTTTTTGTAATCAATCATTTTTTTCAAGATTTAAAATAGTTTGAGCGACTTCAAGATCTTCTTTGGTGTTTATATTAAAAAAAGGATCATAATTTTTTACCTTAATATCAATTGTGCTCACACCAACTTTATTAGCCCATTCCTCAACTTTTCTATAATTGTTTTTTATTAAATCTTCTTCTAATCTTTCTAATAAATCAATTGACCATAAACCAAAAATATTATGTCTTTTTTCGTTTGATTTAACAAAATATAAACTGCTTTCACTTTGTTCAATTCTTGCTTTATATTCTTCAATAATACTTGGATCAAAAAATGGAGTATCAGATGGAAAAGTTGCAATCCACTTGTATGGTTTTTTATTTTTTTTTATCCATTTCATTGAACTGAGCACACCTGCTAATGGGCCAAGATCATCAAAACAATCTGGAATTACTGTAATTTTTTTTATTTCTTCTATTTCCAAAGAATTGCTTGAGACAATCAATATTTCTTTAAATTTATCGACAATTTTTAATAAAACATGCTCTAGTAATGTTCTTGATCCAAGTTTTACGCAATTTTTATCCTGTCCGAATCTTTTAGATTTTCCGCCTGCTAGTACAACTGCTAAAATATTGTTATCATCCATAAATCAAAATATAAAACATTAATCTCTTAATTAAAGAATTATAATGGACCTAAGAATTCTAGAAATTGCATCTAACACTATAAATCACAAGGTGATTAAAAATCATACACACCAAGCAAAAAATAAGAACCCCTTATGTGGTGACGAAATGGAAATTAAATTAATTATCGAAAATGATAAAATTAAGGATATTGGCTATCAGTGTCGTTCATGTGTTTACTGTCAGGCCTCTGTAAGTATGCTGTCTCAAAAAATTATAAATCAAGATATAAATGATATTAAATCTCTTATTATTGGCATTGAAGATTTGTTTAATGACACTGAAGTTAAAATTGAAAGAAAATGGAATGATTTTAGGGAAATTATGAATAAAAATAACATCTCAAGAAAAGAATGCCTTTTATTACCATTTAAAACAGTCTCTAAGGCATTGAAGTTTTAATTATGATTAAAATTACTAAAGAAAAATTATTAAAAGCATCCATAACAGGAATTTTTTCAACTATTACCATTGGGATTCTTACATTGCTTACATACAAAACTACAATGGGATTATTTTTAACAGCATCCTTTGGTGCTTCAATGGTATTACTTTATGAATTTCCCGAAAGCCCTTTTGCGCAACCTAAAAATATATTCTTTGGTCACTTGTTAACTGCACTTATTGGAATTTTATTTGTAAATTATATTCATTTACCGATATTTATAAATATTGCTTTAGCAGTTGGTATTGGTATTTTTTTTATGATCGCTTTAGATGTTGTGCATCCTCCAGCCGGTGGTAACCCAATTATGGTTATTATTGGAGAGGGTTCATATGAGTATCTAATAAGTCCCATAATTTTTGGATGCCTAATAATTTTACTATTTGGGATAATTCTAAATAAATTTATTTTAAAAAAAAATTACCCCTTAAAATAATCTGATGAATTCAAAATACAACATATTGAAATACAAATCTAATAATTTAAGTAATATTGAGGATTTAGTTTCGATTGAAGAGCCTCTAGAGATTTCTATCAAATTCAAACGTGAAGAAATCTGGATTCAAAAGATAATCTCTATAACCATGAGGACACCCGGTAATGATGAGGATTTAGTTAGAGGTTTTCTTTTTAATGAAAAAATTATTGAAAAAAATGATTTTATTGAAAAAATTGAGAGTATTGGAGAGTACGTTGGTGAATATAAGCTGCAAAATAAAATTGTTGCAACATTAAATGATTCAGAAAATGTTGATATTGACAAAATTAAAAGAAATTTTTTAACAAATTCATCATGCGGTGTTTGCGGTAAAACCTCTTTAGATTCGTTAGAAATTATTAAAAAAGATAAAACCTTAAAATCTTTACCTAAAATTTCTAAAGAGATAATTATTAAATCACCTGCTACATTAAGGGATAACCAATCAGAATTTTCTAAAACGGGTGGCATCCACGCTAGTGGATTATTTTCGAGTAATGGCGAAATAATATCCCTAAGAGAAGATGTTGGTCGCCATAATGCTCTGGATAAGGTTATTGGGCACTCGCTAAACAATGGTTTATTAGATCCACCCTCCCAATTTATTACATGCTCAGGAAGACTTAATTTTGAACTAGTTCAAAAGGTTTTAATGACAAATATTGGTATTCTAATTGGAGTTGGTGCACCAACAAGTCTTGCTATTGATCTTGCTAATAAGTTTGACATTACATTGATAGGTTTTGTAAAAGAGGATAGTTTTAATATTTATAGCAATGAAAACAGAGTGATTATTAAAAATTAAAAGGAAAAAGTGTCAAAAAATATAAGTAATTTATCTGGTAGAATTGGATTAAAAAATAACCTATTCCAAAAAATTTCTGAAAGATCTTTAAAATCAAATAATGCAGATGGTATTAAGGAAATTGCAAAAGAGTATAACATGGGTGTTTCTACTATCCATGGAGCAGAAAGTTTTTATGAATTTTTAAGACCCTCACATAGAGAAAAAAAGGCATTTGTCTGTAATGGAAGTGCTTGTATGTGTGCAGGTACACAAAAATCTTTAAAGGAAAAACTGCAAGAGAAATTAGGTCATGATAAAGTTGGTGAAATGTTTTGTCTTGGACACTGTTATGAAAATCATGCTTTTCATTACAATGGAGAGAATTATGCAGGAAAAGATATTAATAAAATTGATCAAATAATTAAAGGTGAAGATATTACTCAAGAAAAATTATTTTCTAAAAGTTATGCAATTACTAGTTTTTTAATGGATGATAAACTTTCTAATTTAAATCAATTTAGTGAACTCTTAAAAAAATTTATTAACACTGACAAACAAGAAATAACTAAATCACTTTTAGATTCAAATTTAACTGGTAGAGGTGGTGCGGGCTTTCCAACGGGTATGAAATGGGATTTTTGTAAAAAAGCTATATCTGAAAAAAAATATGTTATATGTAATGCAGATGAAGGTGACTCGGGTGCCTTCTCTGATAGATATTTACTAGAGGATCAATCATTAAAAGTTTTATTTGGAATGATTATTTGTGGGTACGTTATTGGTAGTGACGAAGGTGTTTTGTATATAAGGGGTGAATATCCAAAATCTATTGAAGCAATAAATGGTGCTATCAATTCTTTAAAAGAATCAGGACTGCTTGGTAAAAATATCTTAGATACTAAATTTTCATTTGATTTAAATATTTGCATTGGTCAAGGTGCTTATATTTGTGGAGAAGAAACAGCATTGATTGCATCAATTGAAGGTAGAAGAGCTGAAGTTGATGTAAGACCACCCTTCCCTGTAACTGAAGGTCTTTATAAAAAACCAACTGTAGTAAATAATGTTGAAACATTGGCTGCTGCTACAGGAATACTTATTAATGGAGCTGATAAATTTTCTGCAATTGGTAATAAAAAATCTGCTGGAACTAAATTGGTTTGTCTTGATAGTTTTTTTAATAATCCAGGCGTTTATGAAGTCGAAATGGGGATGTCTATGAAAAAAGTTTTAAACGATATTGGTGGTGGCTTCAAAGAACCTATTAAAGCATTACAAATTGGAGGACCATTAGGAGGTGTAATTCCTATTAATGAAGTAGAAAAATTAAATCTAGATTTTCAAGAATTTACTACAGCTGGATTTATGTTGGGTCATGCAAGTATAGTAAGTATTCCAAGAGATTTTCCAATGATTGATTATATTCATCATTTATTTGAATTTTCAGCTGAAGAGTCGTGTGGAAAGTGCTTTCCAGGTAGACTTGGTTCTTACAGGGGTAAGGAAATGTTTGACCAGGCAAAAAATAAAACTGCTAAAATACCCTTAAAATTACTTAATGAACTGCTTGTAACTATGCAAAAAGGTTGTTTGTGTGCTTTATGTGGTGCAATACCCACTCCTATTATGAATATATTAAAATATTTTGGTGATGAAATGAAAAATGATATAGTTATGAATAATTAATGAGTTCTGAAAAAAGAAAAATTGCACACATAGATGGTAAGCCATATGAAATTGGCCCAAACCATACCTCTGTTTTAAGCTTTGTAAAAAGTTACCTGGGGGATAAAAAAGTCCCGACATTGTGTGATGATCCAAATTTAGCTCCTTATGGTGCTTGTAGAGTTTGTTCTGTAGAGGTTGCCTTAGTTAAAGATGGCCCAACTAAAGTTGTAGCATCATGTCATACGCCAGTTTCTGAGAATCAATATATTTTTACAAATAATGAAAGCTTAACAGAATTAAGAAAAAATATAGTAGAACTAGTTTTAACAGACCACCCAATGGAATGTGGAACTTGTGAGGTTAATAATAATTGTGAGCTTCAAGATGTTGCTAATGATTTAGGTATAACTGATCATAGATATAATAGTCCAAAACAACACAAGGGTATTACAAAAGACACTTCTCATGATTATATGAGAATGAATTTAGATAATTGTATTAATTGTGGAAGATGTGTTCGTGCGTGTGATGAAATTCAAGGGTCATTTGTTTTAACAATGAGTGGTAGAGGATTTGAATCTAAAATAACAACTGACAATGATGCTTTATTCGGAGACTCCTCTTGTGTATCTTGTGGTGCTTGCGCCCATACATGTCCAACAGATGCTATCTCAGATGTTTTCCAATCAAAATCTGTAGCAGTAGATGAAAAAGTTAGAACAACTTGTTCCTATTGTGGAGTTGGATGTAACTTAGAGGCATCAATTAAAGACAATAAAGTAGTTGCAATATCCACACCTAAAGAAACTGAAGTCAATGCTGGCCACACTTGTATTAAAGGAAGGTATGCATTTGGATTTTATGATCATCCAGACAGATTAAAAACTCCTTTAATAAAAAGAAATGGAAAATTTGAAGAAGCTTCATGGGATGAGGCTTATGATTTTATTAAGAAAGAATTGAACAGAATAACTAAAGAAAGTGGCCCAGATGCAGTTGCTGGTATTTCTTCAGCAAGATGTACTAATGAAGAAAATTATGTATTCCAAAAAATGATTAGAGCTGCAATCGGAACTAACAATATCGATTGTTGTGCAAGAATTTGTCACTCACCTACAGCTTGGGGAATGCAACAAACTTTTGGAACTGGAGCTGCCACTAACTCTACAGAAGATATTTATCATGCAGATTTATTTATGGTAATTGGAGCAAATCCAACAAATGCTCACCCAGTTACTGGGGCAAAAATAAAACAACAAGTAATGAAGGGTAAAAAACTAATAGTTCTTGATCCAATCACTACAGAACTAGCGCAACTTGCTGATTACCATATTAAACTTAGACCCGGAACAAATGTGGCTGTTTTAAACATGATGTTACATTTTATAATGAAAGCAAATCTTTACGATAAGGATTTTGTTAGAGATAGAACTGAAGGTTTTGCAAATTTCATTAAAGAAATTGAAAGACAGGATATGGACCACCTAGCTAAAGTTGCTGGTGTTGATAAACAAATGGTTAAAGAGGCTGCTATAGCTTATGCAACAGCTAAAAATTCAATGGAATTCCATGGTTTAGGAGTTACAGAACAAGAACAAGGATCAAAAACAGTAATGCTGATTGCTGACCTTGCAATGATCACAGGTAATATTGGCAGAAGAGGTGTTGGTGTTAACCCACTAAGAGGACAAAATAATGTACAAGGTGCTGCCGATATGGGATGCCAACCTCATCAAGGTGCTGGTTACTTTGAAGTTGCAGACGAAAAAAATCAAAATTTTTATACAGAAAAATATGGAGTAGTTCACCCAACAAAAGCAGGATTAAAAATTCCAGAAATGTTTGATGGAGCTATTAATAAAGATATTAAAGCGGTCTGGATTATTGGGGAAGACATTGTTCAAACAGATCCAAATAGTGCACATGTTGTTCGGGCAATGAACTCATTAGAATTATTGGTGGTTCAAGAAATTTTTATGAGTGAGACTGCAAAACTTGCAACTGTAGTATTACCCGGAACAACATTTTTAGAAAAAGATGGAACTTTTACAAATACCGAAAGAAGAATTCAAAGGGTTAATCGAGCCGTACCTCCTTTGCCGGGCACTAAAACTGATGGAATGATTGTAACAGATATGATGCAAAAATTAGGTTTTGATCAACCAACATATGACGCTGATCAAGTTCTAGCAGAGATAGCAGATGTCGTTCCTTTCTTTAAAGGGGTAACAAGAGAAAGACTTGGTAAAATGGGATTACAATGGCCAGTTCTGGAGGATGGAACAGATACTCAAATTTTACATAAAGAAACTTTTAAAATTGGAAAAGGACGTCTGAAAAATTTTGACTGGAAAGAATCTACAGAAATTGAAACTAATAAAAAAGAATACCCATTAATTTTAACAACAAGTAGAGTTTTACAACACTATAATGCTGCTACTATGACAAGGCGTACCAGTAATATAAATATAGTTTCTGAAGACTTATTATTAGTTCACCCAAATGATGCCAACAAAAGAGAGTTAAATACAGGTGACATAGGAAGACTTTATTCTGGACGAGGAGAAGTTGCTTTAAAAGTGGAAGTTACCGACAAAGTAAAAGAAGGAATAGTATTTACAACTTTTCATTTTCCAGAACACATGGTTAACATGGTAACGGGCCATGGTAAGGATGAAGAAACAATGTGTGCTGAATACAAAGTAACAGCTGTTGAAGTTCAAAAAATATCAAATCAATTTAAAACTGAAATCAAACAAAAAGAAAACCAGGCTGAAGTTAACTAACCGATAAAATGACTATTGGTTGGCATTTCGATAATAGTTATTCAAAGTTACCAAAAACATTCAAAGAAGACATTAAACCTGTCCCTGTAAGCTTACCTGAAATATTAATATTAAACGAAGATTTAGCAAAAAATTTAGATCTAGATTTTTCAAATATTACCAAAGATAATTTATCACAAATCCTCTCAGGAAATATATTACCTGAAGGATCTAGTTCAATAGCTCAAGCTTATGCTGGTCATCAATTTGGTCAGTTCACAATGCTTGGTGATGGAAGGGCTGTTTTAATAGGTGAGCATCTTACAAAAAATAATGAACGATTTGACATACAGTTTAAAGGTTCTGGCAGAACTCCGTTCTCTCGAAGTGGTGATGGTAGAGCTGTTTTGGGCCCAATGCTAAGAGAATACATTATAAGCGAAGCAATGCATTCTTTAAAAATACCTACTACTAGAAGTTTAGCGGTAGTAAAAACTGGTGAAGATGTGGTTAGGGAACAAATTTCGAAAGGTGCAATTCTTACAAGAGTAGCCTTGGGACATTTAAGAGTTGGAACGTTTCAATATATTGCAGCAAAACAAAATATTAATGATTTAGAAATTTTAACTAATTACACAATTGAAAAATACTACCCCAATATAAAATCATCCAAGAATAAAGCGTTAGATTTACTAAATGTTTTAATAGAAAAACAAACCCAACTTGTAATAAATTGGATGCGCGTTGGTTTTATTCATGGAGTTATGAATACTGATAATATGTCTATATCTGGTGAAACAATAGATTATGGTCCTTGTGCATTTATGGATTCTTACAACCCCAAAACAGTTTTTAGTTCGATAGATCAATTGGGACGATACGCCTATGATAATCAACCAAAAATTACTAAATGGAATTTAACAAGGTTTGCAGAATGTCTTATTCCTCTTATCAGTAAAAACGAAGATGAAGCCATTAAATTAGCTAGAGAAGCTTTAGATAAATTTGAAAAAATTTATGAAACAAAATGGTTAAATATGATGAGAGATAAGCTTGGATTATATGGTGAAGATAATGACGATAAAAGTTTAATTATGGAATTATTAGATTGGATGGAGAAAAACAAAGTAGACTACACGAATACTTTTATTTTTTTGACAAATAAGACAATTAAAAATTCTGAAATTTATAATAATGCAGACTTTGATTTATGGAAAAATAAATGGGTAAAAAGATTAACAATGTTTGGCAATTCACATGATAAATCTATGGAATTAATGAATTTCTCTAATCCAATGGTAATACCTCGTAATCATAAAGTTGAAGAAGCTTTAACATCAGCAAGTAATGGTGATTTAACATTGTTTAATAAATTAATAAAAATATTAAAAAATCCTTATCTAGTTAATAACGATGATTTAGAGTTTATGTCACCCGCCCCACATAGTGATAATAAATATCAAACTTTTTGTGGAACATAATACGTTATAATACGTAAGGTTCTGGTCTAGCTTCTTTGCTAAATATTCTTTCAACATTAAAGGCACTTACATCTATAGTTTGATAAGAGCCTGTTGTTATAAGCTCTGTTAAAGCCCTACCAATGCCAGGTGCTTGCTGCAATCCTCTTCCTGTGAAACCCGAAGCCATATATACATTTTCATATTTAGGGTGCTTACCAACAATAGCATTGCTGTCTAGTTGGTTATGATCATAAAATCCTGCCCAAGCACCCGTTAATTTGAGCTCTTCAAACATTGGAATTCTTTTTGCAAGTGCGGGCCATACCAACTCTTCGAAGTCATCCCAGGCAGGTTCAAGATTTGTTGCGTCAAAAGTAGACTTTGGAGAACCAGCTAAATACTCTTTACCCTCTGGTCTCCAATAAACACCAGTTGTTAAATCGGCTGATAAAGGCATTTCCGATATATATGTTGGGCATTTAACTCTAAAAACAGTGTGTTTTTGAGGAACAACAGGAATATCATTCAATATTTTTTTAGTCCAGCAGCCTGCCGCAGAGATAATTATATTAGCATTAATTTCCGATATATCTTTTACCTCTCCCTTAATAAATTCAGCTCCAAGTTCTGTTGCCTTACTTTTTAAAGCGCTATGAAACATAAAAGGGTCAATCCAACCCTCACTCTTATCATCTGTATATGTAGCAGTTTCTATACCTTCGTCATTAATATAAGGGAAAATTTTGGATAACTCTGATCCTTTAATATTTTTTGTTCCAGCATCACACTCTTTATGATTTTCCAAGGCTCTATATTGTTGCTCTGCATGTTCAGGCCCAAACATTAACAAGTAACCATTTGGAACTATACTAGCAGTGGGATTTGGATTTATTTTAGTTTTAAGTAATTCAGGTATTTGAAAAATAAAATCTCTTGCAAATTTTCCTAGTAATATATTTTCTTTTTGAAAAAATTGTCTTCTAAAACCACCTAATGACAATGGAAATGAAGCCTCTTTATATGTTGGGTCTTTCTCGATAACTTTAACTTTTCGACCTTCTTTAGATAAAAAATAAGCAGTTGCTACTCCAATAATACCTCCTCCGATTATTACAACATCATCCATAATTAATTTAAAATAAATAAACTCAAGTTAAGAATTAATGCGTAAAAGCACCAAAGTAAATAAGGAATCATTAGGTAATAACTTATTAAATTTATTTTATTAAATCTTTGCATTAATATAATTATTAAGGCTATTAAAATAATCAAAATTAGTAATGCCAAGAAAATTTTATGAAAAACAAAGAAAACTATACTCCAAGTTGTATTAAAAATTAAATGAACAATATAAATATAAATTGTATCTATATCTCTATTTTTACTGTGCCAGAATTTCCAAATAGCAATTGTCATAAATAAATAAAGAGTAGTCCACACGGGTGCAAAAACCCAATCAGGAGGATTGTATGATGGCATCACTAACATTGAGTACCAAGGTTCTTTAAAATTTATAGTAGCCAAACCTCCAATTAAAGATGCAGAATAAGTAATTATTACAAAAAGTAAAAATGATAATAATTTGTTTTTTAACATAAACTCATTATACATCACTTAATGAATGATAAAAAAGTAATTTGGATAACTGGTGCAAGTAGCGGAATTGGCAGATCATTGGCTCTAAAATTTTCCAACAATGGCTGGATGGTTGCGGCTTCTGCGAGACGTGAAAATTTATTACAAGAATTGCATAACGAAAATGAAAATATTCATTCATTTCCTTTAGATGTTACAAACTCTGAACAATGTAAAACTGTTTTTGATAATATTATAAAAAAATTTGAAAATATTGAGATTTGTGTGTTTGGCACGGGAATACACGACCCAAAATCTGAAAAATATTTTAATTTGGTTAAAATAAGAAAAATTATGGAAGTAAACTATTTTGGTACAATGAATTCTATCAATTCTATTTACGGCTATTTTAATGCTAAAAAAAGTGGTCAAATTTCCATCATTTCTTCAGTTGCTGGTTATAGAGGATTACCTGCAGCTGGAGCTTATTGCGCTTCAAAATCTGCACTTACGAGTTTTACAGAAAGTTTACACTTTGAAATGAAAAGAATAAATGTACGTGTGTCACTAATAAGCCCAGGGTTCATAAAAACTCCAATGACAGATCAGAATGATTTTCCTATGCCTATGATAAAATCACCTGAATTTGCAGCAGACCAAATCTATAATGGTTTAATTAAAAATAAAGGATTTGAAATCCATTTTCCAAAAGCATTTACTTTTATGATGAAAATTTTAAGAATACTTCCAAGTAGCTGGTATTTTAAATTAGTTGAAAAAGGAATGAAAAAAATTGACTACTAATTCTTTTTAAAAAAAACAGTCAATTCACCCACTTTAAATCCAAACTTTGTTAATGTAGCTCTATTAATAGCAACCTCGTTATCTTGTTTGAAAATCCAATCATCAAATGAGATTTTGATATCTTTTCCTTTAAATGGAACCATTAAATCATATTCAAATTTAAAAGCAGATCCATATTGAAAGCCTTTGGCAGTTCCCACAACATCTGGTGCAGATCCTTCATAATAATTTTGGTCGATTTTTTTTATTTTCCATATTCGATTTTGCTTTTCACCGTCAGTCCAATAAAAGTCCTCTTTAAGAGTTAATATGTCACCCTCAAAGCTTCCAAACATATCTGCTTTAAATTGTCTTGTTACTTTACCGCCTCTATCTTGCAATAAACCCCAGGCTTTAACAGGACCATTAAAATATTCTTCTATCGTTATTGATGGTTCGGTATTTTTAAAATCTATTGGTTTCATCGAATTGTTATTTATACAACTAACGGTAAAGAATAAAGTAATTATTGATATTGTTAATGTAGATATTTTTAGTTTTGACATATTTCTCCTTGTTATTATTTATTTTGTAATGAAAATTGAATTAAATCAATATTTTTTGATTTAAATCCAGCTTCACAATATGAAAGATAGAATTCCCACATTCTTTTAAATGTTAAATCAAAACCTTGTTCTTTAATTAAATCCCATTTTTTATTAAATAACTCCCTCCAAATAATTAAAGTATCTGAATAATGATTGGCATATGAGTTATATTCATTAAATTTTAAACCATTACTATTAACATGGGTTTGCAATTCATTTCTAGAAGGCAAAAATCCTCCAGGGAAAATATATTTCTGGATGAAGTCTTGTTTGTTTTTGTACCTATCAAATAAGGTGTTATCAATGGTTATAGCTTGAATCCCCACTGTGCCTGATGGTATTAAATTTTTCTTAATTGTATTAAAATAACTATCTAAATAATTTTGTCCTACGGCCTCTATCATTTCAATAGATGCAATATGATCATATTTATTATTTAGATCTCTGAAATCTTTTAATTCAATATTCACTTTTTCATTAAGACCACATTTGTGAATTCTTTCTTTGGCAAACTCAAATTGTTTTTGAGAAATGGTAATACAATCTAATTTAACATCGTAATTGGTGCCTATATACTCGGCAAAACCTCCCCAACCACATCCGATTTCTAAAATTTTACTTCCGGCAGATGGTCTTAATAGATCAACCAATTTGTGATATTTATTATTCTGAGCATTAAAAAGATCTTGTTCTGGATCTTCAAATATAGCGCTAGAATATGTCAACGTTTTATCAAGCCATAATGAAAAAAAATCATTACCTAGGTCATAATGTTTGGCTATGTTTTTTTTACTTCTTTTTTTTGTATTTTTAATAATTTTATTTTTAATAAAATTAAAAAATGGCAAATCTAAAATACCAGAAAACTTATAAATAATCTTTATATTTTTGGCAGTTAGCTCAATCAAATCAGAAAGATTATTTGTAGTAAAAAAATCTTTCATATAAGATTCTCCTAGGCCTACACTTCCATTTTTAATTAAATTATAAGTAAGGCTTTCATCTTTAATCTGTAAAGAAACTTTTAAACTATCATTTGGATTTCCAAATTTTAAAATCTCTCCGTTGACTTTTGTAATCTCAAGGTATCCATGTTCGATATTCTTTAATGCGGTAAATACGATTAAATCAGAAGTTTTATAAAGCATTATTAATTTTCAATTGTTATGTTGTTATTTGTTGTAATTTTTTTTTTTATCAACTTAATTCCTTTTGTCCACAATTTAAATGCCTCAAAATGTATCGCTAAAATAATCTTAAATGTCATTAATGGATGTTTTAAATATGATTTTATTAAAGTTTTGTTATTTAGGTCACTTTTAACGCCGTCTTGTGACGCATAAAGAATTTTACCTTCTGTATCTTGTAAGTCAATTATTATAGAAATTTTATTGCCTGGTTTTAATAGTCTAAAAAAATAAATACTACTCATTCCTATGAATGGTGAGACATGAAATTTTTTCTTACATACATGTTGTATTAAACTTTCATTGTTATTAGCTTTAAAAATATAAACATGTTGTTCCCCAAATGTATTTTTAACTTCATACATGATTGATATAAGGTTTGAATGTTTGTCATAAACATAAAAAATACTCAATGGATTAAAAACGTAACCAAATATTCTTGGATAACATAAAAGTTTAATTTTAATATCCTTATATGTTAAGTTATTTTTTTTAAGGTTGTCTTTGACCCAGCTTACAACTGAGCTTCCGTCTCTTGGGCCATGGTCTTTATTATAAAAACTAACAATATTAAATCTATTGTATGAAAATATTTTTAATTTTTTATGTAATAAATCTAATTCTGATAGATCAATAAGTAATGAAAATACTTTATAACTAAAGTTATGTATTTTTGGTTTAAATCTTTTGTGTATTACAGAGCCTGTATAAATATAAGAATTTTTAATCATTAAGTATTTTTAGCATTTCAATTGAAGATTTTATTCCATCTTCATGAAAACCATAGCCAAAATAACTTCCACAAAACAATATATTTTTTTTATTTTGAATCTTATGAAGCTTACTCTGATTTAGTAATGCTTCTGAATCGTAATAAGGGTGAGTAAATGATACTTTTTTGAAAATCTTTTCAGCAGGTATTTCTCTAAATGGATTTATTGTCAAAAAAATATTTCTATCAATTTTCAAATTTTGTAGCTGATTTAACCAATATGTTACTGATGCTTTTTTGATATTATCTACACTCATTGACGAATTCCAAGAACACCATGCTTTTTTATTTTTAGGCATAATACTTTCGTCAAAATGTATCACTGCTTCATTATCCTTGTATTTGAAATTTTTTAGTATCAGCTCTTCATCTAACGTTGGATTATGAATTATTTTTAATGTCTCATCTGCATGAGTTGCAATTACTACCTTGTCATAATCAAAGAACTCATTCTCTTCTCCATAAAAAATTTTAGCACCCATTTCGTTTCTAACAATTTTATTTATATTATAATTTTTAAAATGTTCCCCACTAATTTTACTTATAACTTTATCAACATAAGTTTTGCTTCGATTTATTACTGTATACCATTGTGGTCTATCTTTTATTTTAAAAAGTCCATGATTTTTAAAAAAATTTAAAAAAAATGCTAATGGCATTTGTGTAGCTTCATAAGGTGGCATTGACCAGATTGCTGACACCATTGGTATAATGTGATAATTAATAAAATAATCTGATATTTTTATTTCTTTTAAGTAACTTCCTAATGTTCTTGATTCTATTTTTTCACTTTCTATTTTTTCGCAATTTTTGTAAAAACTGATAATTTCAAAAAACATTCTTATAAATTTTAGATTAAATATGTTTTTTTTATTTGAAAAAATCCCCTTTAGCCCCTTGCCACAATATTCTAAATCACTACCTACTACAGACACAGAGAATGACATATCACTTTTCTCAATCTCTATTTTATTTTCTGAAAAAAAGTTAATTAAGTTTGGATAGGTATTTTTATTAAAAACCATAAAGCCAATATCCACTGCAACTTCTTTATTATGATCATAAGCTACTTTTATTGTATTTGCGTGACCACCAAAGTGATTTTCTTTTTCAAATAAATCTACTTTATGTTTTTTGGACAAATAATAAGCTGCACTCAATCCTGATATGCCAGCTCCAACTACGGCAATTTTCATTGTGATAATTTTTTAAGCAGCTGTATCTTTGTATTCATCCATTGATGGACATGTACAAAATAAATTTTTATCTCCATAAACATTATCTACCCTTGCAACTGGAGGCCAATACTTAAATGTTCTCAAAAATTCTGAAGGATAAGCGGCCTCTTCTCTTTCATACTTATGATCCCATTTATTTGCGACTAATTCAACGTGCGTATGTGGCGCATTCTTTAAAGGATTGTCTAACTTATCAAATATTCCTGATTTTATTTTGTTTATTTCTTCTTTAATTTTTTTTAGTGTTTCACAAAACCTGTTAATTTCCTCTAGACTTTCACTTTCTGTAGGTTCTATCATCATTGTCCCCACAACAGGCCATGACATTGTTGGTGCATGAAAACCATAATCTATAAGTCTTTTAGCTATATCTTCCTCGGTTATTCCTGTTTCACTCTTTATTTGTCTAATATCAATTATACATTCGTGGGCCACATTACCGTGCTCTCCTTTATACAATATCGGAAATGCTTGATCTAATTTATGAGCAATATAATTAGCATTTAAGATTGCAACTTGTGATGCCTTTTTTAAACCTTCAGATCCCATCATTTTCATATACATCCAAGATATGGATAAAATGCTTGCGCTACCCCAGGGTGCAGCAGAAACCGCACCTATACCTGTTGCTGGGCCACAATCTTTAACGATTATATGTTTTGGTAAAAATATTTCTAAATGCTTCTTACAAGCTATTGGCCCCATACCAGGACCTCCCCCTCCATGCGGAATACAAAATGTTTTATGTAAATTAATATGACAGACATCAGGTCCAAACTTGCCT
>JABMNQ010000019.1 GCA_013204495.1 Candidatus Pelagibacter sp. | reverse complement strand
TGATAGATTTAAAAAATTACATCAAAAGAAATGAATAGTAAAATTTGGCTATCCTCTCCACACATGGGAGGAACTGAAATGAAACATGTGCAAGAAGCATATGATACGAACTGGGTGGCTCCTTTAGGTCCAAATGTTACTGGGTTTGAAGAAGATTTAGAAAATTATCTTACTCAAAGCTCTAAAGTCGCTTGTTTGTCATCCGGTACTGCAGCGCTACACTTGACATTAATACTTTCTGGAGTTGTACAAAATGATGACGTTATTTGTCAAAGTTTCACCTTTTCTGCATCAGCAAACCCAATTAAATATCAAGGAGCAAATCCTGTTTTTATAGACAGTGAAAAAGACACATGGAATATGTGTCCTCTTGCATTAGAAGAAGCTATAAAAGATAAAATCTATAAAGGAAAAAAGCCGAAAGCAATTATTATAGTGCATTTATACGGAATGCCAGCTAAAATTGATGAGATTGCAGCTATCTCTAAAAAGTATAATATTTCATTGATTGAAGATGCTGCAGAAGCTTTGGGGTCTACCTATAAAGGGCGAAAATGCGGAACATTCGGAGATTTTGGAATTTTATCTTTTAATGGAAATAAAATTATTACCACTTCTGGAGGCGGTGCCTTGGTATGTAAAACAGAAAAAGATAAGCAAAAAGCGGTTTTTTTAGCCACTCAAGCTCGTGATGAAGCTCCACACTATCAACATTCAGAAATTGGTTATAATTATAGAATGAGCAATGTTTTGGCAGGAATTGGAAGAGGTCAAATGGAAGTATTGGATACACACATCGGGCTTCGAAGAGGAATGAATCAATTTTATAAAGAGCTTTTTAAAGATGTAGATGGAATTAATGTTTTTACAGAGCCTAGTCAAGATTTTTATTCAAATCATTGGTTGAGTTGTGTTCTAATAGATTCAGGGATTACTGGTTTTACTAGAGAAGATTTGCGTTTGCAATTAGAGAAAGATCAAATAGAATCTCGCCCACTTTGGAAGCCAATGCACTTACAACCAGTTTTTAAAGATTGTGAATATTATGGTGACAATGTATCAGAGACATTATTTAATAGAGGATTATGTTTGCCTTCTGGCTCTAACCTCTCAGAAGAGGAGAGAATAAGAATTAAAGAAGCAATAATCGGTTTTTTAAAATAAGTTTGCTATTAAAGAAAGGGTTAATATTAAAAATATCGATTTCTTTTTGTTAATATATTTTTTCAACAGTTTTTAGCTTTTGATTAGCGGTTTTAAAGAAATTATAAAAATATAACTGTATTAATAACGTTTATAAAGTTTAAAATAAATCATTTGAAAGTATCAAAAAAATATAATGCATCAGAATTGATAATTAATTTTGGATTTAAAAATTCATTTAAATTTATATAAAAATTGTTTAAACTAATATTTAAAAATAACTTTCCTTTTGGATTCAAGTTATTACTCGACTTTTTTTTCATAGTAATTATTTTTTATTTGATGAATCAAAAAATTGATTTGCCAATTTTGTATTCTAATTTAATAGGACATTTAATTTTCCCTGCTATTTCAGTTATTACATTATATATACTTAAAGTTTATAACTCTATGTATAGATATTTCAATATAAATGACATTCTTAGGTTGATTATAGGAATTATTTTAAGTTCTCTAGGTTTTTTTATATATGCACATAATTTTGAAAAAACACTAGTAATAAATCAATTGCTACTTTTCTTTTTTTTAGTTTCTTTTTTAATCTCTTATCGAATACTCATTAAAGTTTTATTTTCTAAAGTTAATGAAACATCTAAACATTTAAATAATATATTGATTTTTGGAGCAGGTAATAGTGGTATTATTACTAAAAGAGCCTTTTATAATAGTTCAGAATTCAAAATATTAGGCTTTATTGATGATGATAAATTTAAAATTGGAAAGACCCTTGACGGAGTTACTGTTTTTAAATTAGGAAATAAGTTAGATAAGTTTATTGTTGATAATAATGTTTCTAAAGTTATTATTTCAACTAAAAGATTATCTTCAAATAGACAAGGTTTTCTCTTTAAATATTTTCAAAATTTAAACATTCAAATATTAAAACTCCCACCTGTCGAATCTTGGATTAATGGAGTTCCTAATATTTCTAGGTTAAAATCAATTAAAATCGTAGACTTACTAAGTAGAGGATTAATAAAAATTGATAATAAAAAAAATAAACTCCTTTATAATGGAAAATCAATATTAGTGACTGGAGCAGCTGGTTCTATCGGGTCTGAAATCTTAAGGCAAATTATTAAATTCAAACCAGCTAAAATAATTTTATTAGATAATTCAGAAACCCCAATGTTTCATATTAAAAAGGAACTAGATTTGATTTCTCATAAAATAAAAATAGTGTATTATGTTGATTCTATTTGTGATAAAAAAGTTGTGAACGAAATTTTTTCACTTCATAAAATTGATATTGTTTTTCATGCTGCAGCTTATAAACATGTTAATATGATGGAAGCAAACCCTAGAGCTGCCATTACAAATAATGTTTACGGCACCAAATTACTTATTGACTTTTCATTTAAATATAATGTAGATAAATTTGTATTAATTTCTTCTGACAAGGCCGTTAACCCAACTAATGTTATGGGAGCTTCAAAAAGAATTTGCGAATTGTATTTGGCTTCAAAAATCACTAATCTAAAAAACAAGACAAAGTTTATTACAACTAGATTTGGAAATGTTTTAGCCTCAAACGGGTCTGTGGTTCCTATATTTGAAGCCCAAATAGAAAGTGGTGGGCCAATCACTATTACTCATCCAGACATAGTGAGATATTTTATGACAATTACTGAAGCTAGTCAATTAGTACTTGAGGCTGGCGCTATGGGTAAAGGAGGGGAAGTTTTTATTTTTGACATGGGAGAGCCTGTTAAAATAGTGGATTTAGCTACAAATATGGTTACTCAAAAAGGTTTAAAAATCGGAAAAGATATTAATATTGAGTATATTGGATTAAGACCTGGAGAAAAATTATATGAAGAATTGTTAATTGATTCCGAGAATTTACTTAAGACTTATAATGATTTAATATATATATCAAAGAAACAAGTTGTTGATAAAGGATTGTCAGATTTAATAGATGATTTAATTGATTTAGCATTTAAAAACTGCGATCATTTTCTTATTGTTAGTTTAATGAAAAAAATTGTTCCAGAATATATTTCTAATCACTCAGAATTTCAAATTTTAGATAATAATGATAAAAACACTTTATAGATTACTAATTTATTTTTTTTCAAAATTTATTAAGACAGATGAGTTGTCTGATAAATTTCCTGTTTCAATTAAAGCTATTATCATTGATGATAATAGAGTTCTATGTTTAAAAAACGAAAGAAATGAATGGGATTTTCCTGGTGGAAAAATTAATTTTAATAAGGATCTTGAGGAGTCTTTAAGAAGAGAAGTCAAGGAAGAAACAAATTTAAATATTAACAATTTAAATATTTTAAAACCTTTAAATTTAAATTTCAATGATGTTTCTGTGTTTGTTCTACTTTATACAGCTGAAATCTCTTGTAACTCTCCACTTTCAATTTCTTATGAACATTCTGAATATAATTTTTTTTCAAAATCTGAAATAAAGAATTTAAATATTCCCCAAGCTTACAAAAATCTTATTGAAGACTTGATTTAAAATTATCATCACTATACTTCTTATGTCTCTATAGAGCGGAAAGTTGGAAGAAAATACATGTATTTTTTTTAAATAAAGTATCATACTTGAAAGCAGTCGCACCCATTCCGAATGTTTAAGTTTTTTGTTTCGTTGCTTCTGGATATAACACAATCGTCGTTATTAGATATAATAACCATAGGTTTATTAATCAATTTCGGATTAAAAATTCTTTCACAGGAATAATAAGAAGTAATTATGATTTTGTAAATGATATGAAAATTTACACCTAAGGAGGTCAAGTTATATTAAAACAATGAGTGAACCCAATA
>JABMNQ010000186.1 GCA_013204495.1 Candidatus Pelagibacter sp. | reverse complement strand
TAATCACAATTGTTAACACTGGACTTGAAGGAGACTTTCTTCACCGTTGGGGAACAGCTTGGATGGTAGCTTTCCCACTTGCTTTTTTAGCGGGTAATTTCTTTGCACCTTTTTCAAGAAAACTTACAGATAAATTAACTAAATCTTAACTTTTTAATCTTAGATACTTAGGATCAAATGCTGGCTCTTAAATAATTTTTTCTTTTATTTTTGCCCCTGAATATCAATTAAAAATTCATTAAGGTCATTCAAAAAATGGATTTACTACTTAAATTTTACTTAGGGTTAAGCTCTAAATTTAGAGTGACAAACTTTATAGTTGTCACGCATGTATTTATCAAGATTTGCTTTCATGTCATCCTCACTACCAAAGACCCTGTAAAGTTCTAATAAATTATTTGATGTTTTTGTTATTAATAAATTAAATTCATCTTTATTTTCCAAAATTAAATACTTAAATTGGAAAGATTAGTAAAAATATTATGAAATATTTCACACTTTTTTTAATATTATACATTTGAGTTTATCATTAAATATAATATTTTTTTTATATTTTAGATTAATCTCATTAATACCATTTAAAATTTCAACTAATGTAAATTTTAATAATGTAGATATATAACGTTGTTTTATCATCTTTAAATATAAGTTTTTTTTAACATTAACTTTAAAATTAAATTTAGTAATACTTTTTTTTATATTAAGTTTAAGTATGTTTTTCCAAATGATTATATCTCTTTTAAAAGATCGATTAAGATTTTGCTTCATCAAGGAAAATGCAGGAATTTCATTATTTTTTGTGTCTAGAGTTAGAATTAAGATAACACCTCCCACTTTTAAACTTGCGTGAGAATAAGTTAATATCTTATTAATATCTCTAAAATTAAATAAATGGATAGTTTGCTTAATTAATATTAAATCAAATTTCTTTTCATTATTTTTAAGATACCTAATTGCATTTGTTTTTTTAAAGGTAATTCTTTTATCAAAATCTTTGTGATTTTCGATATCAAGTCCAATAGGTTTTTGTATTAATTTAAGTTTTGAAGATAAAGATCCAATTATCTTACCGCGACCACATCCAATATCTAAAATTAAAGAGTTTTTATTAAGGTTTTTTTGTTTTAATAAAAAATTATTAAAGGATTGGATATATTTTGTAGATGAAATCCAAGTTTTGTTATCCCAATTTTTAATACTTAACATTAATTTAATTTAAAACATTTTAACTTTTATTTAAATAAAGTATTAGTTATTGATGTTTAAAAAGTTACATATTTTTCTTGGTGCAACTGTCGCAGATGCTGCGGCAAGACCTTTGCATTGGGTCTATGATGAAAAAAAACTCAAGTCTTATATAAAAGGTAAAAAAAATATTGCTTTTTTTAAACAAAATAGATCTCCATTCTACTCAATTAGAACGGGTGAAGTTTCTGGATATAATGACATAGGTCAGGTGATGTTTAAAACATTAATTAATAAACATAATCATAAAGAGGTAATTGAGGTTTTTAAAAAAAATATTATTAAAAATTTTGGACCTGGTTCAAAATATTGGAAAAATTTAACATTAAGGAAAAAATACAAAAAGATTAAATGGAAAACGGCCATGAAAGGGCCTTGGATCCATCAAAATATTTTGGAAACCATTAATAATATCAAATTGAAAAAAACTGTGACAGGTGGGGTTAAAGTTAACGAGTCTGATGGATATTGTGCAAGTCTGCCTTTTTATTTTTCAAATAACTCTGAACAAAAAACAAAGAAAATTATAAGAACTGTTGCTAATGGAAAAGTTAGTGAACAATTTGCTATGGCAAAGCTAAAAATTATTGATTTAGCTGACAAGGGAGACAAAGATCCCATTAATAGTTTTTTAAAAAAAAATCTTAAAAATAAATACTTTAGCAATGTGATTGAAAACATTAAAAAAGTTAAGAAAATTAGATCAAAACCTCATAATGTTGTTGTAAAAACATTTGGTAAAGCATGTAGTTATCCTGGTACCTTTAATGGAGCACTACATGCAATCATGACTTCTAAAAATTTTAAAACTGCAGTTATAAAAACCATAAAAGCTGGTGGATGCAATTGTTCTCGTGCAAATTTTGTTGGAGCTTATTTTGCGGCCCTCAAGGGCTTAAAGGGTATTCCACAAGATTGGATTAAAAAAACAAACCCTGCAAAAAATATAATAAAGTATATTGCTTAAATGCAAAACCCTTCAATTAAATATATTTTAAAATTATCTATTCCAATTTTTTTTGCAAACTTAGCTATTCCACTTGTTGGAATTATTGACACTGGCTTAATGGGTAACCTTGGTAATTTATCATACCTATCTGCAACATCTGTTGCTGCAAATCTATTTTCTATGATTTTTTGGAGTTTTGGTTTTTTAAGAATGGGTACTGTTGGTTTGGTCTCACAAGCTTATGGCAAAGAAGACTACACTGAAGTATTTAATATTGTTGTTAGAAATTTAGTTTTTGTTTTACTAATTTCTTTTATCTTAATTTTGCTACAGAATTATATATTCAAATTAAGTATGAGTATTTTTGATTTGTCAAATACCACTAGACAATTTTATCAAGATTACTTTCAAATACGGATTTATTCAGCTCCTGGAGAGTTAACACTTTATATTATAACAGGTTTATTTGTAGGTTTG
>JABMNQ010000185.1 GCA_013204495.1 Candidatus Pelagibacter sp. | reverse complement strand
ATTGCACGAAAAGCAATTAAAATTGCATCTGAAATTTGTGTATTTACTAATGACAATATCAAAATTGAAAAAATTTAATGGAAGATACAAACGTTACTCCCTTTCCAAAAGAAAAAATTAAAAAGGATGATGGTTCTCTAGTTAGCTCTTTATCACCTAGAGAAATAGTTTCAGAATTAGACAGATATGTGGTTGGTCAAAATAAAGCGAAAAAAGCAGTAGCTATAGCTTTAAGAAATAGGTGGAGAAGACAGGCTTTAAAAGGTGAAATGAAAAATGAAGTTTTACCTAAAAATATTTTAATGATTGGCCCAACAGGTGTTGGAAAAACTGAAATTTCTAGAAGACTATCTAAATTAGCAGAAGCTCCTTTTGTAAAAGTAGAGGCAACAAAATTTACAGAGGTCGGTTATGTTGGAAGAGATGTTGAGCAGATTATAAGAGACTTGCTTGAAATTGCTATTGCCATGGAAAAAGTAAAAAAAAGAAAAGAAGTACATGCAAAAGCACAAAAGCTGGCTGAAGAAAAAGTTTTAGATGCTTTGGTTGGTAATAAAGCAAGCCTCGCAACAAGAGAAAGTTTCAGAAAAAGATTAAGAGATGGTGATTTAGATAACAATGAAATTGAGATTGAAGTAAATGACAGTGGTTCTCAAGCTTCATTTGAAATTCCTGGTATGCCAGGAGCTAATATTGGCATGATAAATATTGGCGAAATGATTGGAAAATCAGTTGGTAATAAACAAAAGAAGAAAAAAATGTCTGTTAAAGAATCTCATGAAATTTTAATTAATGATGAGGCTGATAAGTTAATTGAAGAAGATAAAATTATTAAGTCTGCAAAAAATTCAACTGAAAATAATGGAATAGTTTTTCTAGATGAAATTGATAAAATTTCAGGAAGAGCAGATAGAGTTGGAGGAGACGTTTCTAGGGAGGGAGTTCAAAGAGATTTGCTTCCTTTGATTGAAGGAACAACCGTCAGCACTAAATATGGTCCTATTAAAACAGATCATATTTTATTTATTGCATCCGGTGCATTTCAACTTGCAAAACCTTCTGATCTTTTACCTGAACTTCAGGGTAGATTACCTATAAGGGTTGAGCTTGAGGCTTTAACAAGTGATGACTTTAAAAGAATTCTTAAAGAACCTGACTTTAGTTTAATTAAGCAATATGTTGCTTTATTAAAAACGGAAAATGTAGAATTAGAATTTTCTGATGACGGAATAGATGCTATCGCTAATATGGCTTCGGAAGTTAATTCTACGGTAGAAAATATAGGGGCAAGACGACTACATACAATCATTGAAAGAATTTTAGAAGATATTAGTTTTACAGCAACTGATAGAGCTGGTGAAAAAATTATAATTAATTCTGAATATGTGAAGCAAAATTTAGGTGAAATTGTTAAAGATACCGATTTATCTAAATTTATTCTCTAATAAATTATTTTAATTTAAATTTGTTTTTAAGATAAATATAAAAAGCCCCACTTCCACCATCCTCAATTTTAGCATCTGTACTTTCTATAATCATTTTCATTAAATTTTTATGAGATTCTATAAACTCAGGAACTGAATATTTTAATATGCTTAAATCCTTTGAAAGATAAGGGTTTTCAACATTTTTAGACCTCAAACCCTTGCCTGTAATTACTATAATTTTAGTAACACCTTCTGCAAAACATTTTTTAATAAAGCGTTCTATAGCTTTATTTGCATCCTCAAGAGTAAAACCATGAAGATCTATTTTTTTTATCTTTTCGTGTCTTATATTTTTTTTAGCAACAAAATCTTTATTTGGTATTTTTTCATTATTTTTTAGAAAATTTTCCCAATCTTCTTTATCTTTATCTGAAATTTTCTTTATCAATTACGTAAGTGTGTCTATTAGTAGCCAATTAGGGTTTGTTGATTTTAGATCTTTTGAAAAAACCCAAGTATCATAGACAGTTTTAACTTTTTCACTATCTCCAGAAATGATTTTTTTCTCTTTATCTTTTACAGAGGTAATTATCTCACTAACAAAATCTACCGTAACCTCTAAACTGTTTTCTATTTTTTTATGGGTTTTAACTGCTGCTGATTTAATTCCAATAAATGTTATTTCGGCAAACTGGCCTTTACTTTCTCTATCTTGAAGGGCTTCTTTAAATTGATCATAAATTTTTTTACTCAAAAGTGGCTTGCTAGCTACCAGCTTATTGTCACTATCACTAAAATCTGTGATAATTGTTTCATAAGCAATTTTTGCACCTTTTAAAAATTCTTTTTGTGCAGCTTCATCAAAATTTTCACTAACTGGTTTTGTGGTTATGTTTATTTTTTGAAATTCTTTCCCAAATTGTGGAGGAATTTTTCCTTCAAAACCTGTTTTTTTTCCAAGTATTCCTCTTAAACGCAGAAATATAAAACCTGCAATCATTGCTAAAAGAATAATATCGATGTATTCAAAACTATAATTCATAATTTAATAATATTTACTATGTTGATTAATTACAACTAGCAATTTAGACTAAGGACAAATGAACACATTTTTGTTATTAATAATTGGTGTCCCCATTATTGAGATTTATTTATTTATTAAGTTAGGCTCCCAAATAGGTGCTTTTAATACAATTTTACTAATTTTTATTACTGCATTTTTTGGCATTGTTTATGCCAGATATGAGGGTTTTAACACTTTACGGTCAGGAATGTCCCAAATTGTAAAAAATGAACTTCCTGTTTATGAAATTATTTCAGGTGCAGCATTAGCGTTTGCAGCACTACTTTTAATTTTACCTGGTTTTGCTACAGACCTTTTGGGTTTACTAATAATATTTCCACCAACAAGAAAATTGATATTTAAAAAAGTATCAATTAAACAAAAGCCTATAAATAAAAAACAAAATTTTATTAATGCTGAATTTGAAGATATAGAGGATGAAAATGACAGAAAACTTTAAAATAATTGGCAGCTTTATAA
Source organism: Candidatus Pelagibacter sp. (assembly GCA_013204495.1). Classification (GTDB taxonomy): domain Bacteria; phylum Pseudomonadota; class Alphaproteobacteria; order Pelagibacterales; family Pelagibacteraceae; genus Pelagibacter. The sequence goes on along the minus strand of JABMNQ010000185.1, from coordinate 3,568 downwards.
AAGATATGTCAAGTGAAACACCTGATGCTCAAACATTTATATTTGTAAGAGATAAAATTTCTAAATATCGACTAAATATTGATATTACCTCCAAGGCTGTGAAAAATGGAATTATTGAGGTAAACACAATAATAAAATTTGTGGACCAGCCAGAAATTTTAAAGAAAGCACACTTTGAAATAACTTACACTTCTATTGTTAAGGTTGATGAAAAAATTTCTGATAAAAAAGAAATGGAAAAAATTATTTTGTGTGACGTGCCAAATAAAATCTACCCTGACCTAGAGAGAATATTTTTAAATTTATTAACGGATTCCGGCTACCCTGGAATAAAACTTGAAAAAAAAATTAACTTTACGGAATTATATAAACAAAGAGCTAATTAAAAAAATTTTTCTTCAAACTGCTTTTTAAATATTCCTTATGTAGCTTAAGCTCTTCCTCTGTCGGTTTAATAACTTTCTTATAATACTGATTAATATCATTAGAGTTTATTATTGTTTTTTCATTGTCTTCATTTTTAAAATTTAGTGTGGGCTCTTTTTGGTCTAATAGATTAATATAAACTTTAGCTAATAAATCACAGTCTATAAGAGCAGTATGCTGGGTTCGCTTAGAATTGTCTACACGATATCTTTTACACAACGCATCAAGACTTATTGGTGAACCAGGAAACTTATCTCTAGCTAAAGCAAGTGTATCAACAACATTTTTACTGTCTAATTTTTCCTTACCCAGTAATGCTAATTCGTTATTTAGGTGTGATAAATCAAATTCAGCATTATGAATTACTAGTCTCTTATTGTCTATAAAATTTAAAAAATCTTCTGCTACCTCCGAAAATTTTTTTTGTGTAGATAAAAATTCGTCTGTATAGCCATGGACCTCTAATGCTTTTTCAGAAACTTTTCTTTCGGGATTAAGGTAACAGTGAAATCTATTTTTAGTTGGAACCAAGTTGTCTAATTCTATACAACCAATTTCTACCACTCTGTGTCCTTCTCTGACGGACAAACCAGTTGTTTCTGTGTCTAATACAACTTCTTTCATTTTATATAATTTCTTTTATTATTTTTTTTATACTTTTCTTAACAGATCTATTAATAAAGTTATTTTTAATTATATAGTTGGATTTTTTCTTTTTAAAACTCAGTGGGAGCTGAATTTTTTTAAATTTATTAAATAGGCTTATATTAAAATTATCTCTTTTTTTTAATCTCTTTATAATTTCAGATTTTTTGGGCTGAACAAAAATTAAAATATCGCCTTTTTTATTTAGCTTATTTTCTAATAAAAGAGGTATATCCAAAACAACAGCTTTATATTTTTTATTATTTTTTAAAAATATATTCATTTTTTTTCTAATCTCTGGATGAATAATTTTTGTAATTTTTTTTAAATTTAATTCATCTTCAATTATGGCTTTTATAATTTGATCTTTTTTGGCAGGAAATGATAAAAAATATTTAGGTAGTTTTTTTTTTAGCTTTTTAAAACATTGCTTATTCGTTTTATAAATTTTAGCGACCTCAAAGTCTGCATTAAAAACTGGGAAATTAAAAAGTTTTGCTATGTGACTTTTCCCAGATCCTATATCTCCCACTAGGGCTATTCTAATCATAACCTTAGAAAATTAAGGGTTTCTGTGTCTATTTCTGGTAAAATTCCGTGCCATATAAAAAAGGCTTTTTGTGCTTGATGAATAAACATGGTCTTTCCATTTTCTACTTGGCCTCCAAAATTTTTAGCTTTTTTTAGAAAGTTTGTTTCCTCTGGATTGTAAATCACGTCGTAGAAAAATTTATTTCTGCTAATTTTTTCATAATCTATTTTAATTTCATCTTTTTCATTCAGGCCAATACTTGTAGCATTTATAATAATGTCAAAATCAATCATTTTTCTCCATTCTACTATCTCTAGTTCTGGAAAAAATTTTTTCATCTCAACGGCCTTTGCTTCGGTTCTGTTGGTTATAAAAATTTTTTTTATTTGTAATTTTTTTAAAGCAATAATGATGGAAGGAACTACCCCACCCGCACCAATGATAAGTGCTGTTTTATTGTTGATTATTTGCCTTGTCGTTTCTAAAGCAATTTTAAAACCCTCAATATCTGTATTGTCTCCAATAATTTTGTCTTTTATTTTATAAATGGTATTTACAGATTGAGATTTATTAGCCTCATCAGTTAATACATCTAAAAAGGGTATGATTTTTTTTTTGAAGGGAACAGTTACATTTATTCCGTGAATCTTTTCTTCCCTAATCTCTAGAATTATTTTTTTTAACTCCTCTTTTTCTAAAAGTTTTTTTTCATATGATGCTTTTATATTGTTTTTTTTAATCCAATAATTATGAAGTTTTGGTGACAAGGAATGTTCTATTGGGTTTCCAACAACTAAAAATTTTTTGCTCATTGTAATACGTTTAAATAATCTTTTATTTGTTTTATAGGAAGTCCCATGATGGTGTCTTCATCCCCCTCAATTTTAGAGAATAAATTTCTCCCCTCACCTTCAATTTGATATACGTTGTATGAATAAAGAGCGTCGTCTGTAATTTTCATTAAGTAGCTCTCCAGCTCTAAAAGGGTCATATTTTTCATTGTTAATGATGCTTTATCCGTATGGTTCCAGATCATAGAGCCACCTCTAGAAATGCACACTGAACTTACTAATTGATGTGTTTTTCCATTTAATTTGTTAAGTATTTCAAGAGCTTCTACCCTATTGGTAGGCTTTGATATTATTTTTCCTTCTAGGTCAATAACGCTATCTGCTCCCAAAACTATTTCATTAATAAATTTTTGGCTAATTTTATTTGCCTTTAATTCTGCTAGATTTTTTGAAATAATTGTTGGTGTTGCCTTTTCTTTTAACAGACTTTCTTTAATACTATCTTCATCGATATTTGAGGGTTCAACTCTACAAATAACTTTATTATCTTCTAAAATCTTTTTTCTAACTCCGCTTTTCGAGGCAAGTATTATTTTATTTACCATTATTTTTATATATTTCGTGTATTTTAATTATTGAAGCTGCAGTTTCCTCAACTGATTTTCTAGTAACATCAATTGTTGGCCACTTGTATTTGATAAATGTTTTTTTGGCGTCATCAATTTCTTTTTCAATTTTTTTTATGTTTGTGTAGTTTGTGTTTTCTGTTTCCCTTAAAGTATTCATTCTATTTTTTCTTATATCGGCCAACCTTTCCGGTTCGGTCGTTAATCCGACAACGCATGATAATTTTGGATTTTTTTTTAAGTTTTCTGGTATAGAATTTTCATTAACTAAAGGGATGTTTAATGTTTTAAAACCCTTGTTGGCCAAATAAATGGATGTTGGGGTTTTACTTGTTCTGCTAACTCCTAATAATATTACATCTGCTTTATTAATATCTTCAACTAAGTTGCCATCATCATGGGCTATAGTAAATTGAATAGCTTCAATTCTTTCATAATATTCCTCATTTAGTGCATGTTGTCCGCTTGGTATGTGTGATGCTTTTTGGTTTGAGAGTTTAGAAAAGTTTAATATTAAATTTCCCAAAACACTAAAACACGGAATTTTT
>JABMNQ010000184.1 GCA_013204495.1 Candidatus Pelagibacter sp. | reverse complement strand
TTTTTAAAAAATAAAAATTTAAATAATTTTCTAATTATTTTATAAAAAGAAGTAACTTTAAATTGAATGCTAATTAAAAATACAATCAAAATTAACAAAATAAATAAATAATAAAAGATTTGTGAGTTGATATTAATTATAGAGGTAAGAAAAGTCGCTTCCAAATATTTTCCAATAAAACCCCCATTCCCATTAATATAGAGATCAAAGACAGTTGGATAAAAAAAAGAAAAAAATAATGACCCAAGTAAAGAGTAAACTATAGTATAAAATATACTTTCTATTATTAAGAAAATTTTTTTATTCAAAAAAATATTTATTCCAGAAATTATAAGGCTAAAGGGAATTAGTAGAGCAATCAACCCAAAGGACTGAAAAAAAAGATCAGATGTAAAGCTACCACGAAAACCAAGTAAATTTTTGATTTCCGTATTATCTGGGAAAATAAAATTTGGATCATTAGGGGAAAAACTAGCTAATGATATTAGCAATAAAACACCCGTAATTATGATGGTTAGGCCTAAAATCTCAATAATTCTATTTATCCCAAAATTAATTGTATTGTTGGCTAGTTTTTTAAATTCCATAAATTAATTAATTAGATTAATCACTTTGTATCATCTAATTTTTATTGTTAAAATTAAAAATTATTATGAATGTATGTATTATAGGAGATGGATTAACCAGTCTATCTTTGGCTAAAAATTTAATAAATAAAAAAATAAATGTTCACATATACCATGAAAATAAAATTCCAAAATTAACACCAAGTAGAACCATCGGCATATCAAAAAATAATTTAGAATTTTTTAAAAAAGAAATCCATGAAATCCCAAAGCGAAATTGTTGGGAAATAAAAAAAATAGAAATTTATTCACAAAAGCTCAAAGGTGAAAGTTTATTAAATTTTGGAAATAAAAAAAAAGATCTTTTTTATATGGTTAAAAATGATGAACTGTATCGATCATTAAAGAAAGAAATATTCAAAAATAAGTTTTGCACGCACTCAATAATAAAAAAAACTTTTAATGAGGCTCAGCTAAATAAAAAAGAATATGATTTGATAATTGATTGTGATTCAAATAACTTTTTAGCAAAAAAGTACTTTAATAACAAATTAGAAAAAAATTATTTTAATATTGCCTATACAGCAATTCTTAAACATGAAAAAATAGAAAATAGTACAGCAGTTCAAGTATTCTCAGAATTTGGTCCTATTGCATTTTTACCCATTTCAAAAAATGAAACTTCAATTGTATGCTCACTAGATGTTAAGAACAAAAAATTTAACAATGTTGAGATAGTAGACTTAATAAATAAAAATAACCCAAAATATCAAATAAAAGATATTTTTGAGTTAAATAACTTTAAGTTGAGCTCATCTAGTTTAAGAAATTATTATCATAAAAATATTTTAGCATTTGGAGATTTGTTACACAGAATACACCCACTTGCAGGACAGGGCTTCAATATGACTATTAGGGACATAAAAATTTTATCTGAAATCATTCAAAGTAAAATTGAATTAGGCTTGCATATAGACACTTCAATTTTAAATGATTTTGAAAACCAAACCAGAAATAAAAATTTTATGTTTTCAAGTGGAATAGATCTTATTTATGAATTTTTTAATATTGAAAAAAAATTGAAAAGTAAAAAACTGACCAGAATTATTAAAATGATCGGAAAAAATAATAATTTTAATAATTTTTTAATTAAATTTGCGGATAGAGGTATAAATTTTTAGATTTACTGAATGGTTGTATTGTTATAGTTGTCATAATTATAAGTAGTTAAAATTTCTGCAATCTTATTTTTTCTTATCTCTAAATTCTGGCTTTCCAACAAGATTTGTTTTTCCTCCAATGAAAAAGGGGAGGCCATAGCAAGAGCATTTATGGTTTCATTTAAATCTTGTTTTTCTAGAGATTTCCAGTTGATAATATAACCCTTTTTTTCAAATAGTGATTTTAGGTCTTTAAAAATTAATTCTAGATCAGAAAATTTTAACTCTTTTTTTTGAATATTTAAATCATCTTCATAATTATCAAAGGTGATCTCACATGTACGGTAAGCTTTGTTGTTTTTAATTTCTTTAATTACTTTAAAGCGCGTTAAACCTTTAAGGTCTATTAAATATCTCCCATCAACATCTTTAAAATTTGTAATTTTTCCCAAACAGCCAATCTCATGAAGATCAGGAATGGCGCTAAGCTTATTTTGTTTTGGTTGAATCAGGCCTATTAATTTATTAGTCTTCATACTGTCATTAATCATTTCAATATATCTTGGTTCAAATATATTTAATGGCACAGTTGTATTTGGAAAAAT